>JAPUHH010000159.1 GCA_027297825.1 Gammaproteobacteria bacterium | reverse complement strand
GTTTTTTCATACTATTTTTCACGTACATATGTATTCGCAGTGGGTGTATGCAATGGCTGTGAAATGCTATCCCAATTAAGCTCATTAATACGTGGAGCAGAGCATTGGACAATATTTATCCGCAATGCCTCCGAACAATTTGAAGCTAGACTGGTCATGGTGGAAGTCATACCATCGCCATCGATTCTCTTTGCCGGCATGCATGGATCCGCCTTACCCATTGTTGTCGCCCATGGGGAAGGACAAGCAAGCCTATCTAAGCAGTCTCTAGAGTATTTGCAGCAAAATAGTTTAGTTTCAATAAAGTACATTGATAATAAGCTTCAAGTAACTGATAAATATCCATTTAATCCAAATGGATCTTCGCAAGGAGCAACCGCTTTTTGTAACCCAGATGGGCGTTTTACCATCATGATGCCGCACCCAGAAAGACTATTTAGGTCCGTTCAATACTCATGGCAGCCTAAAGGCTGGCAAGAGGATGGGCCTTGGATGCGAATGTTCAGAAATGCGCGTGTGGCCTTAAATTAATTTACTAGCACAATTTTAGGAAAATGAGCGGTAGTGCTGATGGAACTAATGGCAGCAAATTCCAGTCACAAGTTGTTATATAACGCACATTATTATGTTTACATGTGTCATTAGAATCAAAAGATAGCGTATAGTTGACTAAATCAAGGATGGTCATCATTTCATGCAAAAGCTACTAAAAATAAGTTTTATAGGCTTGGCTTTACTGCTATCAAACAGTGCGCATGCGGAATGGTATATAGGCGCAGAAGCGATTGAAAAACAAGCAATTCCGACTCTTGATAGCTTATCAAACAGCAATTCACTTGAGCTTGGAAAGCAAGAATCTGATGGTATTTCATTGATTGGAGGCTATCGAACCAACAAGTTTTTCTCTCTTCAGCTTGAATATCATGATGACCTTACATTTGGCATTGATGACATGTTTGCTGGTTCTTCTCTATGGTTTCCAGTGGCGGAATCAACAAATATCGAATCCAATGCGATTTTCTTTACTGGCATCAGTAGTTATTCCATTAACGACTATACCTCTCTATTCATGAAGGGAGGTGTGTTTAACTGGGAAGTGGATTCAAGTTTATATAACCCCAATGAAAATGTATTGAATCGTTCACGGGGTACCGATATTTTCTATGGATTTGGTGCGAATTACGATCTGAACGCAAGGTTTGGGATCAGTGCGGAATGGGAGCGCTATGAGGTAGAAGAGTCCCCTATTGATTACTTATCTACTGAGCTTAAATTCAAGTTTTAGCAATACCACTATGCAGGCACAAACTGCAATACGATAGGCGTTTCGGTCATTTTCCACCTGCCTGATCATTCGTAAGCAATCCCTATCAAACTCGACTTAACACACTTCATGGCGAGTTATGGTAATGCAGAGCATTCAGGAAGCTATTTCTGAATAGCCGGCTAGCATTTAATGAAATGTTGGTAAACGCTTGAAATCTACCTATATTTGCCAATTTTTTAGCGATTAAATTACGTTATAATCGCTCGATTATATACACCACGACTTTCAAAGAATTATCCAGGTAGGAGAGATATAGTAATGTTTACTGCAGACATGACCATTGCCAATTTTGACAAGGAACTCAAGGAATCGATCCAGTCAGAAATTCAACGCCAAGAAGAACATGTGGAGCTTATCGCTTCAGAGAACTATACCAGCCCGCGGGTGATGGAAGCTCAAGGTAGCGTACTCACAAATAAATATGCTGAAGGCTATCCTGGTAAACGTTATTACGGTGGTTGTGAATATGTTGATGTTGCTGAGCAATTGGCCATCGACCGTGTAAAGAAGCTTTTCAATGCAGATTATGCAAATGTGCAACCTCATTCTGGTTCGCAAGCAAATGCAGCGGTATATCTCGCTTTACTTCAACCTCATGATACGATTATGGGCTTATCGTTATCGCATGGTGGGCATTTAACCCATGGTTGTCCGGTTAACTTTTCCGGCAAAATATTTAATGCAATCCAGTACGGATTGAATCCTGATACCGGTGAAGTGGATTACGATGAAGTTGAGCGGTTAGCAAAAGAACATAAACCAAAGATGATCATTGCTGGATTTTCTGCTTACTCAAAAATATGGGATTGGCAACGCTTTAGGGACATTTGCGATGAAGTAGGTGCAATATATATGGTAGATATGGCGCACGTAGCTGGTTTAATTGCTACAGGTCTATATCCAAATCCAGTGCCTATTGCTGATGTGGTCACTTCAACTACGCATAAAACTTTACGCGGACCTCGTGGCGGAATCATTCTGGCACGTGAAAATGAAGAAATTACTAAAAAATTAAACTCAATGGTATTCCCTGGAACACAAGGTGGACCGTTGATGCACGTGATCGCAGGTAAAGCAGTTGCATTCTTAGAAGCTTTGCAGCCAGAGTTTAAAGTCTATCAACAACAAGTCATTGATAATGCCAAAGCCATGGCAAGGCAGTTCATAGAACGCGGATATAAAATTGTCTCCGATGGCACAGACTGTCATTTATTTTTAGTTGACCTTATTGATAAAGGCATAACCGGTAAAGCCGCGGATGCAGCGCTTGGTATTGCAAATATTACGGTAAACAAAAATACGGTACCCAATGACCCGCAATCTCCTTTCGTAACAAGTGGTTTACGTATTGGTACTCCCGCTGCCACTACACGTGGATTCAAAGAGCAAGAATGCAAGGAGCTAGTTAATTGGATGTGCGATATTCTTGATGATATTGAAAACTCTGAAATAAATGAGCGTGTAAAGAATCAAGTCCTAGATTTATGTAAACGTTTTCCTGTATACACAGCCAGCACAGCTGGGCAGGCCGTTGCATAAAAATCCAGGAGCTACGACTTTCATTTGTATTAAATAGTAACAATGCACTGTCCATTTTGCCGCTCAGTAGATACAAAAGTTGTAGATTCCAGACTTGCGAGTGAAGGTGATCAAGTGCGTCGGCGGCGCGAGTGCTTGCAGTGCTTAGAACGTTTTACAACTTATGAGTGTGCGGAGCGCAACCTTCCTCGTGTCGTCAAGCGTGATGGAAGGCGTGAGCCCTTTAATGAAGAAAAATTACGCAAAGGAATAACATTGGCCTGTGAAAAACGGCCAATACCAACTGAAAGAATCGACGCAACGATCAATAAAATTTCTCATAAAGCATTAAGCACTGGGGAGCGAGAAATTCCTGCTAACAGTATCGGGGAATGGGCAATGTTGGAACTACGTGCAATAGACCAAGTGGCTTATGTTCGCTTCGCATCGGTATACAGAAGCTTTGAAGATGTTCAAGCATTTAGAGATATTATTGATAGAGTAGAAAATGATTTATCACCTGAGATGCTTGAAAGTCAGCTTTCTTTAATTTCAGACGATTTCGATTAAAGCACACACTAGTCGACTAACTAGTTAGTCAGTATGCAACAAAACTTGAATGATCATGCCTATATGGCGGAGGCGATGCGCCTTGCACAAAAAGGTTTATATACGACTCGTATTAACCCTCGTGTAGGTTGTGTGATCGTCAAGCAAGGCAAGATCATTGCTCGAGGCTTACATGCCTATTATGGTCAAAGCCATGCGGAAATAGATGCCTTAAGCAATGCAATTGATGCTGTTGAGAATGCTACGGCTTATGTAACCTTAGAGCCATGTGTGCACCACGGCAATACACCTCCTTGTGTAGAAGCTTTAGTTGCGGCAAAAATTTCACGCGTAGTAGCCGCGATTACAGATCCAAATCCTCTCGTTAATGGCAAAGGATTGGCCTATCTAAAACAAAGTGGAATAGAAACAAGCTGCAATGTATTGGAAAAAGATGCCTTAGAACTCAATAAAGGTTTTATAAAACGAATTACAAAGAACCTGCCTTATGTAACGATAAAGTCTGCCGTCAGTATCGATGGCAAGACTGCTTTAGCTTCTGGTGAAAGTAAGTGGATTACCAGTGTACATGCTCGATTTGATGTGCAGAAATTACGTGCGCGTAGCTGTGCAATACTAACTGGCATCAGTACGATTCTATGCGACGATCCCTCTCTTACTGTACGGTTATCAGAACAAGAATTAAGCATAAGCAGACCCGTCGAGCAACCTTTAAGAGTGATATTAGATACATACCTCCGCATCCCTAAAACTGCAAAAGTTTTAAACCTGCCGGGTAAAACTGTGATCTTCACATGCTCTAATGACATGAAAGAAATTAATGTCTTACAAAATCAGAATATTGATGTGGTGAGTGTGAATAGTTCTGATAATCGT
>JAPUHH010000158.1 GCA_027297825.1 Gammaproteobacteria bacterium | reverse complement strand
CCGATGGAAATCCAAAGGCAGCTGCGGATGCGCCAGCAACTGACCCTTTGAGGATCGCTCTTCGTTTGTTACTAATAGGCTTGTCTTTCATATATCCTCCTTCTATTGAGTGGCGGGCTATGCTGCAATCTAAGATTCACAAAGTTTTATTCAGTAATGGTTATGCACATAGCTATTTTGGATGCCAAACTCAGAGTTGTTTAGAATCGAACGTTTCTGGCCTCTAAATATTTTTGTTTTAAGGGCATGGCCATAAGTATATAGACTTATGGCCTATAGTGAATCACATGTCAGTCATTGGGTCAATATATACGGCCTTAAGTATCTAGTATGAGAACAGTGATGATGGTGATGTGACACCAAGTTAAGTTCTTGGCAATACCGCTTTAATTTCAAGGCAAAATGCAAGTTAAATCAGGTCGAGTAGAAAGCTCAAAAATATTATTTATTCAATTACTTAAAAAATTTATTGCATTCTAATTCTTTGCTTTTTATTGTGCATTTTTCTAGCTATTATCTACATGTATTGGCCTGTAACTACCGTTCAGGCCATCGACTAAAGGCTATAAAATGAAAAGAATATCTTTGAAATTCTAATGGGTGTGGATCCTTCAATATTTAGAATTGTGGTGGCAGATGATCATGCCTTGGTCCGAGGTGGTCTTGTCCAATTAGTCAAATTGGTTAAAGAGAATGTAGAAATAATCGAAACCAGCGATTTAAAGCAAACATTAGAGTTTCTTGCCAAAGGTCAGCCCGTCGATCTTTTGTTGTTAGATCTTTTAATGCCAGGTATGACTGGCATGGAAGGTATTAAGCAGATTTGTAACGACTGGCCTGATGTGCCCGTTATTGTGGTATCGGTTCGAGAACATATAGCAGCAATACGTAGTGCACTTGCAGCTGGTGCAATGGGCTATATACCTAAAACTTCATCTCCAGAAGTTATGATGAGTGCAATTAAATTGGTTTTATCCGGTGGAGTGTATGTTCCCCCACATGTTTTAGGTGCGAGTTCATCGCGTGATGAACAAGTGCAGGAGGAGGATTACACAACAGAATCATTTGGATCTTCGCTGGAGCAGGGTTATGCCCAACTTACGCAACGACAACTGGAGGTATTAGATCTCATGGCATTGGGTAAGCCAAACAAAGATATTGCAAATGATCTTGGATTAAACGTTGGTACGGTAAAGATGCATTTATCGCGTATTTTTAAAACGTTAAATGTACAAAATCGTACTGAAGCAGTTGCTATGTATGCACAACTCAAAAGAAATAGAGAATATTCATAAGGAACAATACTAAGCATAAACTTAGTTTTTTAGATTAGATAAAAATAGAGCGATTATTTTTAATATAAGAATACTCTATCACTCTACTATGAGGCAGAGGCCTTGAGCTGATCAGTAAGCTGCGAGGGTTCGGTAGACTCTACAACAATCAAATGAGAGATTAATGCTCTTAACTTGGCAGGGTGGATCGGTTTCGATAATACATGGTAGCCGTGATCTGCAATTTTGCGAACCTCACTAGTGTCGGCTTCGCCCGTGATAATAAATGCAGGTACTGGATAGCCTAGTTTCGCAGCAACATTATTAATAGCTTGCACGCCATTAACGCTTCCTGGAAGGCGGTAGTCAGCGATAACGATGTCGGGAATATTATGCGGGTCAAACATTAAATGTTCTGCCTCTTGCGCAGATTTTGCGCAGATAACGTTGCATTCCCAAGATTCGAGTAGTTGTTGCGTTGCATCCAGCACTGCTACATTGTCTTCGATCAACAATACTGAAGTATTTTTTAAATCAAAATAGCTAGTTTCAAATGCCCTTGATTGAATAACATCTGCAGGCTTATCACCAAGTCCAACGACTACCGCAAAGCGCGAACCGTGATTGATTTTAGAAGAATGTTCTATTTGATGATCCAGGCATATAGAAAGGCGTCGTACGATGGCTAAGCCAAGCCCCAGTCCTTTGCCGCGGTCGCGTTCTTTATTATCCAGTTGATGGAAGTCATCGAAAATAGCATCTCGTTGATGTTTGGGGATGCCAGGTCCTGTATCCAAAATTTCTATAGAGAGTTTCCCAGGTCGACGCCTACACCCCAATAAAACACTGCCCGTTTCCGTATAGCGAATGGCGTTGGCCACAAAGTTACCAATAATCTGCTCTAATAAGACGGGGTCGCTTCGCACGTAAGCGCTTGAAGACGCGATGCGTAATGAAATTCCCTTGCGTTTCGACATCGGTCGAAAACCACGCGCTACTCTGTGCAATATCTCTTGAACGGGGAAGTCTTCGATTTGAGGTTGTACTGCTCCGGCTTCCAGTTGAGACACATCGAGGATTGCATTTAATAATCGTCCGGTTGAAATAGAAACGGCGTCGATATCTGAAACAATCTTAAGGGTTTCTTTGTTTTTGATTTTTTGTTGTAGTACTGTGATATACATCTGCATCGCGTGCAGTGGTTGACGGAGGTCGTGACTTGCCGCAGCTAAGAACTGTGATTTAGCGCGATTTGCTCTCTCGGCTTCTTCTTTTGCGCCACGCAGACTTTTGTCTTGCGCGCTTAAATCATGTTTTAGCTTATTGAAACTCCGACTTACCATTCCAAGTTCATCGCCTCGAGACATTAATTCTTTTTCTATTGCGGAATCTTCAATATCGTGTAAAGCGCTAAGAGAATTAATGGTGTCGGTTAATGCATGCAAAGGATTGGATATATTCTTTTTCACTACATAGTAAAAAATGATAATAACGATGCAAATGGTGGTAATCGAAGCAAGAACTGTAAAACTAGATGCAGCACTTTCTACATGACCGGCATAATCCACGGATGCCTTGTTGAGGTCGCTCAGCTCATTAACTAGTGTGTCTAACTCTTTTATGAGTATTTTTTCGCTGGCCGCGACATCGGAAACCATTTCCATTCCCATTAAGAATGAGCCATCTTCTACATGAAGAAATACTTTTTCTGCGCGAATGCTATGAATGCGGCTCGCTTGTCGGAGACTTGATAGCTGACGCAGTAGGTTTTGGCTGTATTTTTTGATTAAGTTTTCTTGTGCGTCTTTTTGAACAGCGGCTTTTGTAATAAGACGGTCTGCCCAATCGATTTCTGCACTAATATTGTTGTTATTTTCTTGATATCGTCCACGTGCTGCAATATAAGCTTCTTCGGCATTTTTATCATAAACCACTCGATCACCAACAAAGATAATATCTTTTAAATTTAATCTGCTATTTTGAATTTCATGTCGAATCGTTTCGGATGAGGCAAATAATGGTAAATAGATATCTGACATTTGTTTAACTACATTACCTACTGAATTAATTTGTGAGAGCGCAATAGTAATTACGATAGAGTACGAAATAATTTCAAGAAATATTATCGACAGCACTTTCTGGCCTACTGACATGTGATTGATGATATTTTTAAATTTACCTTTCATATTAGAAATCTACTTTTTAATTATTCCACGTAATGGCTGATATGTATGAGCCATGTCAGGATGCAGCTTTGATTAATTTACCATTGGGAAGATGTAAGCCATTTGCCACACATTCGCCACGTTGAGGGTAGAGTACATATGGATTAGGTGGTATCAGTTGGTTTTGTTTAAATAACAAATCAACTTGTCCATTTGCATCGAACCTTCCAATTTTAGGGGTAAGCCAACTATTAAAGTTTTGTGTGTGAATCCGTACTGTGCCTTCTGGAGATTCATGGTCCGTTAATTCAAGTCCAGCAGAGTATTGCCGTAATTTCATTGGACTGATAGCTGATTCGCCTTCTTCTTTAACTACACGCTCAATAGCTTTCTTGAAATAAAGAAAAGTTAAATAGGTTTCTTCCATATTAAAGTGTGTAACACCACTTTTTCCGTACTGGCTATTTAGAAATTCGCTTACAAATCTATGGTTAGTTTTATTTTCCAGGCTTTGAAAATAAGGCGCAGATAATATATGGCCTTCACCATATTCTGCGCCCATTAGTTTTACTTCCATTTCTGACGTAGTTAATGATGCGGTGGGTAATTTTTCTGGACTGAAGCCTGCTTTAATATAATTTTTGCGCAAGAGTAAATCTGAATCTCCTACTACTGTAGAAAATATCCAATCAGGCTGTAGTTTTTTTACATTTTTAAATATCGGATCAAAATCACCTAAGCCGAGTGGCATATAAGATTCGCCAACTAACTCACCATCCACATTTTCAAGCCACTGTTTGGCGTTGCGATTGGACTCTCTAGGCCAGACATAGTTAGAGCCGATGAAGTAGGCTCGCGGGCCAAAATTGTTAACCATGTATGGAATTAAATCATATGAATGTTGGTTTGCAATAGGACCTGTACAAATAATATGTTGCCAACACTCCCGCCCTTCATAACATGTCGGGTAATAAAATAATCCATTATTCAGCGTTACAAGTGGCATCACGGCGCGCCGGCTAGCAGAGGTGTAACCTCCAAATGTCGCCAATACAGTCTCTTTTAGCATCAAATCATGAATCCCTTGCCGATAGGTTTTCATATCTGATTTTGCATCGATTACCACGGGTTCGATTTTAAATCCGGCAATACCTCCATTCTTGTTAACCTCATCAACCCAAAAAAGCCCAACGTCACGTGAGGGTTTTTCGATAACACTTAGATGCCCCGTTAAGGACCATAGTAGTCCAATTTTTATGGTGCCGTGTTTAGTAACCCAGGGTGATCGAGATGCGGCTTGAGATAAACTAGATGCAAGAGGGCATCCTAGTATTGAGGAAGCCGCACAAGATGCTTGTAGAAAATATCGGCGATTAATTGCCATCGTTCAACTATACGCTAGGCTAATTTTATGAGTAACAAAATTTTAGTTCATAACGTATAGGAATACATACTTACAAAATAAGTGGTTAATTTGAATATACCGCTCAAATTTGCATATGTGTTTCATGGGCCGTTATCAGTTCATCATTAGGGAAGGGCTTTATTTAGAGAATGTTGCCAATATAGAGGTCCCGACAATTTGGCCGTTGAATTCCTGCATGGCATCCAATAAGCAATCCCAACAATATTCTGCTGATGCACTTTCAACTAGCACTAAATAATTGCTAAAAGCATTTAAGTCACGACGGATGATGATTGCACTTAAGCGTGCTAGGGAGGTCTGTGCAATCATGTTGTTGGCAAACTTTTTGACACGTAAATCAATAGCACATAATTTAGCAAACATCTCAGGTGCATATTCTCCGGTAACAGAAAAGCATGCATGGCTATCTTGTCTTGGTACAATAAAACCGCAAGGTTTATTCCCAGGTGCGTAATCGTATTGCCATTGTTGTTCTAGCTTTATAGGAAGGTTGGTTTGATTTTTTAAACTATCAAATATCAATATGTCATTAATTCCAAGCCTTGCAATTAAACATCCGTCGTCGTTGGATAAAGTATGGTTTATGCTTGTAGGGATGTTAATGTTCTGATTTTTTAACCATTCGCATGCGCCAGCACCTTTGAATCCCGTGCGTTGTAAATAGCTCAAATCACATATCGCAAGTTGCTGCACATAATCCGATTCAATTGTTGGATCAGTAATTGATGAAGCGATGCCGTAGTTATTGGTTTCTGTCCATATTACTTGCGATGACTTAAATTTTCGATATATGAAGCTTCGACAATTAAAGTTTTCGGGATTGGTCGAGGTGTTACTCATGGTTACATCTCTTGACGTTTGTTTTCTGGATCATAGAAAGGCGTGGGACAAACTGTAGCTTTCACGATTGCAGAATTAGAGAGTTTAATATTAAACTGTTTTCCAATTTCAGACTGATCTGGCGAGACAAAAGCTAGCCCTATAATGCTTTTCAATGTTGGTGAGTAGGCAACAGAAGTGACACGCCCAGTTATTTCATTGTTGTTTACTACAAGATTGCATTCTTCTGGAAGAGGAGCGTCGGAAGGCATGGTAAATCCAACTAATAGGCGGTCGAGTGAGCGGGCGCTCATTACATCAATTGCTCTCTTGCCCATATAAAATGGTTTTTTCTGCGCAATGGCCCATCCCATATTAGTTTCTTGTGGAATGGTTAAGCCATCAGTGTCTTGGTTGACTATTATGTGTCCTTTTTCAAGACGTAATAAACGCTGTGCTTCAACACCAAAGGGACGAATTTCAAATTCCTCTCCTGTTTTCATTAGAGCATCCCACAATGCCTCGCCTTGATTAGCGGGCACATGAATTTCATAACCTAGTTCGCCTACAAAGCCGACGCGAAGTATACGTGCAGGGATTTTTGCGATATGACCGGTGCGCACCTCCATATCAGAAAACTGTTGAGCGCTTAGTTCAATATCATCAGTTAAGCAACTTAGTACATCACGAGAGTTGGGCCCCGCCAAATTCACTGCTGCATAGGCTGCGGTGACGTTGGCTATGTCGAGGTTAAGATTCCACTCAGTATTCCAACGTAACATATTTCGGTATACACCATCTACACCTCCGGTAGTTGCAGTAACGTAAAAATGATGTTCGCCTAAACGACAAGCCACTCCATCGTCGATGATGACACCAGTAGAATCCGTCATTAAGACATAGCGTGAACGATGTATCAGTTGTTTTGCATAGGCAAAGGTGTACATTCTATTTAGAAATTCTGCAGCATCTGGGCCACGAATTTCTAATTTCCCTAATGTTGAAACATCTACTATGCCGACATTATTTCGTACTGCTAAATTTTCTTTTTCAATGCAGGTGTCTTTATTTTCTGGATTACCATAATAAGCAGGACGCAACCATAATCCTGCTGACATCATTTGTGCGTTACATTCTAGATGTCGATAATGTATAGCCGTGTGTTTTACAGGCTGGAAGGCCTTGCCTACAAGATGTTGAATAAATTCTGGTGAGTAGGGAGGTCTTTGCGTCGTAATGGTGATGCCGTTGAGTGAACGATTGGCTTCTTTTGTGACTAAGCGCATATTGTTTAATGCCGACTGTCTTCCTTGTGAGGGCCCCATTACTACGGTCGAATAGCGTTTTACTAGCTCTAAATCATCGTAACCATCTTTAACTGCATTGACGATGTCTTTGACTTGTAAATCTTCATCAACATCAATGAAATCTCTTCCTTTTGGATGGGGGAAAATGGGCCAAGGATAATTTTGTCCTTGAGCGCCCACATGATGAGGCACGTTAGCTGGCTCATTGTTAGGAAAGCCCGCATTTGTTGCGGCTAGCCAACCTGCATATTTACCATCTGCAAGAACTGCATCAATTTCAAACACAGAATTTAACGATCCCGCAGCTACGGATTGGCCATGTGCAGGCAGCTGTGTAACTTTTAATATGGCGTCTGCTTCATCGTATTTTAATTGACCACCAGAGTGGCAAAGTAGTTGTGCGGCCGGTGTATATCCAGCTGACATACAAATTAAATCACATGCAATCTTATGGGAATTTTCATTTACAGTGCCTTCGCTAGAAATTTGATGTATTACAGCATGCGTTATACTGCGTTTACCTGCTCCAGGAATAGCCTCATATACGGTATATCCTTGTAGTATGCGGATATTCTTTGCATTGATTGCAGCTGCTAAAGAAGAATGGCTAGGTGTTGTGCGCATTTCTACAATTGCTTGTACCTCGATACCACTATCAATTAAATCTAGTGCAACACCATAGCCATCATCATTGCCGGTCAGCACCACTGCCAGTTTTCCTGGCGCAACGCCATATAAATATATTAAACGCTGTGCTGCTGAACCGAGCATCACGCCGGGTAAGTCGTTATTTCGAAATATAGCAGGTTGTTCAATTGAACCGGTTGCAGCGACGACTACCTGTGAACGTAGTTTTAGCATGCGTTGCTCGCACATAATGGCGAGCCAATTATCTGCAAACCAACCTGTACACATTGCGTTCGTGTAAATATTAATAGCAGGGTGGTTAGTTACTGCATTTACAAGTTTTTCTCGCGTTAATAAAGTTTGACTGTTATTAGAATTAAATCTTACATAATTTAAGGATCCGCCTAACAGTTGGTTTTCATCGACTAAAATAACCTCTGCGCCTGCATTTGCAGCTTGTAGTGCCGCACTTAATCCTGCGGGACCTCCTCCTATCACTACTACATCACAAAACCGATAAGCTTTGTCACTTGCATAAGGTGTGGCATTGACATCCACTTTGCCTAGTCCTGCAAAGTTACGAATGATGGTATCCCAGTATTTCCAAATACCTTTTGGTTTGTAAAAGGCTTTGTAATAAAAACCGACGGGTAAGAATCGACCTATATGCTCAATAAATCTGCCCCAGTCATTTTCTAAACTTCCATAGACATTTTGTGCAAAGACTTCTAGACCTTCTGTGATTGCATAGGTATCCGCACGTACATTGGGCTCATCTTCGACTTGTACTAATGTGTTTGCATCGCGGCCCGCCATTGTTAATATGCCGCGAGGTCGATGATACTTAAAAGAACGAGATAATAAGCGTTCATTGTTCGCGGCCAATGCGCTAGCAATCGAATCGCCTTGTAAGCCTTGATAATGTTTACCCGCAAACACAAATGTTATTGTTTTGCTTCGGTCAAGATACAAGCCTTTTGGTTTGGGTAAGCGCATAGTAAAGTTATCACCCATTGCTATGACTTGTTCTGAGTGAAATCTACACGTTGCTTAAATATATCAGAGGCTGGATAGGTTTTAATGATTTCCTCTGTTTCGGTATTGCGTTCCGCAATGAACCAATATGAAGTTGGTGTATGCATCCACCATTCGCGCACAACACCTTTGGTATTATTTTCAATGAATAAATACTCTGCCCATTCTTGGTCGCTACCCGTTGAGGGATCGGGCATGGTTTCTACTTCACCGCCACAAATAAATTCAGAGATGTTACGCAGACCATTTATAGGGCAGGGCATTAATTTCATTGCTAAGAACTTCTTGTATATAAATTAATCATTAATGGCCCACAGAAGCAGCACCACGTTCACCCAGTTGATCAAATCTATAGAAGCGTTCTAATTCAAACGGTTTGATTAAATCGGGAACTTTATCGGTGGCTAATGTTTCCGCCATGCGCGTGCCGCAAACTGGTGTTGCTTTAAAGCCCCAAGTACCCCAGCCGGCATCGATATAGTAGTTTTGTATCGGGGTGATTCCCATAACTGGACTAAAATCGGGGGTCATATCTGCGGTCCCCGCCCATTGACGTAAGAGTTTTAATTTTCCTACAAACGGAAAAAGTTCTAATAGATGCATCATCAACTCTTCCTTAAATTCTAAGGTTGATCGTGTGGAATAAAGAGGATAAGGGTCGCTTGCTGAACCCATGACTAATTCCCCGCGCGATGATTGTGAAACATAAACATGCAACGATCCCGAAACGACAATAATATCTAAAAATGGTTTTACGGGTTCCGAGACACAAGCTTGTAATGGGATTGATTTAATTGGTAGTTTGAATCCGGCAAGTTTTGAGACTTCAGAGCTTAATCCAGCCACAGCCTGTAAAACTTTTCCACAGCGAATATCACCACGATTGGTTTTTACGCCAATGACACGTCCATTCTCAAAATTGAAGCCGGTAACTTCTGTATGGGTGTGTATTTCAACTCCACGATCTGAAGCACCGCGTGCATATCCCCACGCTACCGCATCATGTCTTGCGATCGCTCCAGGTGGGTGGTGCAATGCGCCCATAATTGGATAACGAACTTTTTGACTTAAATTTAAGTGTGGGCATAACTTCGCAAGTTCATCTGGATAAACAACTTCTGAATTAACTCCAAGATGTTTATTCACTTCAGCGCGCCAACGTGAAGTTCGCATTGCAGCATCAGTATGGGCTAGGGTCAGATGGCCTCTTTCTGAATAAAGAATGTTGTAATCAAATTCGTTGCTTAAGTTTTGAAATAGCTTTATTGATTCATCATAAAAACGCACACCTTCCGGCGTAAGATAATTAGAACGAATAATTGCAGTGTTTCTGGCTGTATTGCCTCCTGCGAGGTAGCCTTTCTCTAAAACTGCAACATTGGTAATGCCCCATTGCTTGGCAAGGTAGTAAGCAGTTGCTAAACCATGGCCGCCGCCGCCTACAATAACTACATCATAGCTAGACTTTAGTTCGGCAAGGTTTTGAAAATGCCGTTCAGAAGGATGTACTTTACTAAAGCCATATTTAAGTAGACTGAAGGGCATTTTTTGTTACAAGTTAGGTTAAGCAAAAGCACACATGTTAAATGAAGTTATACATGAAAAAAAATTGCGCTGTATATTCAATCATTACCAATCAACAGTCGAGTGTAGTTTGTTTTTCCCATTCGCTTAGATGGTTTGTGAATTGATTCCATTCCATCATCTTTAATTTAACGTAGGCCTCGATGAGGTCTGCACCAAGTTCTTCTTTTAATATTTTATTTTTCTCTAATAAACGCAATGCATCCAATAGATTAGAAGGAAGTTTTTTTGCGGAGAGAATCTTGTGGCCTTCTTCATACATATTTATATGGCTAGGCTCACCTGGATCACGCTTATTTTTAATTCCTTCGAGACCAGCTGCAATGATAGCTGCTTGTGAAAGGTAAGGGTTCGTTGCGCCATCCATCAGACGCAATTCAAACCGGCCGTCATCAGGAACGCGAATCATGTGGGTGCGATTGTTGCCCGTATAGGTGATTGAACTTGGGGACCATGTTGCACCAGAAGTGGTACGTGGGGCATTGATCCTTTTGTAGCTGTTAACAGTTGGATTTAAGAATGCACACATGGAATCCGCATGCTCCATGATGCCACCCAGAAATTGATAAGCTAATTTAGATAAGCCAAGCTCGTCTGTCTTGCTTAAAAATAAATTTTTCTTGCCGGTTTTATCCCAAATAGAAATATGTGAATGGCAGCCATTGCCAGTTAAATTAGCAAACGGTTTAGGCATAAATGTGGCCCGCATATCGTGATTTTCTGCAATCGTTTTGGTCATGTATTTAAAAAATACATGTCGATCCGCGGTAAGCAATACATCGTTATAATCCCAATTCATTTCAAACTGACCATTGGCATCTTCGTGATCATTTTGGTATGGGCCCCAGCCAAGATCTAACATGCAATCACAGATTTCTTTTACAATGGGATAACGGCGCATCAACGCTTGTTGGTCATAGCAGGGTTTTGACTGTGTATCGTAAGGATCAAATAGTTCTGTTCCGTCTTGATTTACAAGAAAGAATTCACATTCGACACCTGTTTTTACTCGGTAACCCTTTTTTTGCGCTTTCGCAATTTGCTTTTTTAATGCAACCCGTGGAGAAGCCTCTATTTCTTTGCCATTCATCCAAAGATCTGCGGCAAGCCAACCAATTTCAGGATTCCAGGGTAATTGAATGAGGCTTTCCGGATCGGGGACTCCAAACATATCCGAATCTGCAGGGCTTAAGTCTAACCAAGCCGCAAAGCCTGCAAAGCCTGCACCATTTTTTTGCATGCCCTTAATTGCTCGTGCAGGTACAAGCTTTGCTCGTAGCACACCAAACAAATCAACAAAGCTGATTAGAAAGTATTTTATCCCCTTAGTTTTCGCTAATTGTGCTAAATCTTGGGCCATGATGACTCTCCCTTTGCTATTTTTTGCATTTATAATTAATAACTAATTCCAAGAAAACGCTAATAATATTCTCACTACCTTACATATTATTTACACCTGGAATCCAGCTTGTACCTGCCAGAGGCACTTTGGCCATGGCTGCAGCTTCCAGTGTTAAGGCAACCATATCCTCAGGTTCTAAATTATGTACATGACTTTTACCACAAGCTCGTGCAAGTGTCTGCGTTTCTAGTGTGAGTACACGTAAATAATTCGCGAGTTTTCGCCCCCCTTGTACAGGATCAAAGTGCTTCGCAAGCTCTTCATTTTGAGTAGAAATCCCAGCAGGGTCTTTGCCATCTTGATAATCATCATAGTATCCTGCTGAGGTTCCAAGTTTACGATATTCTTCTTCATACTCTGGGCTGTTATCGCCCAACGCAATTAAAGCTGCAACACCTATTGCGACGGCATCTGCTCCAAGTGCGAGTGCCTTGGCAACATCTGCACCACTGCGTATACCACCTGAAACGATGAGTTGAACTTTACGATGCATGTCCATTTCTGTCAGTGCTTCTACCGCTAACCTAACTGCAGGTAAAATTGGAATGCCTACATGTTCAATAAACACATCTTGAGTCGCAGCAGTACCGCCTTGCATCCCATCCACAACAATTGCATCAGCGCCTGCTTTGACTGCCAACATGGTGTCGTAATAGGTGCGCGTTGCACCAACTTTTATATAAATAGGCTTTTTCCAATCGGTAATTTCACGCAGCTCAAGTATTTTAATTTGTAAGTCATCTGGCCCGGTCCAATCTGGATGTCGACATGCGCTTCGTTGATCTATACCTTGAGGTAAATCTCGCATTCCGGCTACACGTTCACTAATTTTTTGTCCCAGCAACATGCCGCCGCCGCCAGGTTTAGCACCTTGGCCAACAACAACTTCAATGGCATCCGCTTTGCGCAGATCATCTGGATTCATGCCGTATCGGGAAGGTAGTAATTGGTATACAAGTTTAGATGAATGTCCTCTTTCTTCAGGTGTCATGCCGCCATCACCAGTCGTAGTGCTTGTGCCTACTTCACTTGCACCGCGTCCCAATGCTTCTTTTGCAGGAGCGGATAATGCCCCAAAGCTCATGCCAGCAATTGTGATAGGAATTTTTAATTCAATGGGATTTTTTGCAAAGCGTGTTCCGATAGTTACATTGGTATCACACTTTTCCCGATAACCTTCGAGTGCGTAACGTGACATGCTGGCACCTAAAAAAAGTAAGTCATCAAATGAAGGCACATGACGTTTAGCACCACCCCCACGAATGTCATACAGTCCTGTACTTGCCGCGCGTTGAATCTCAGCGATGACGTGTCGTGGAAATGTAGCTGATTCTTTTAACCAAGAATTAATGTTATTTTCTTGTGGCATAGAAGTATTCTTCTAGTAAGCTCCAACGTTATCAATATTAAAGTTATATAGTTTTCTTGCTGAACCATAACGACGAAACTCATCAGCATTGATATTGGAGAGGTTGGCCTGATCAAGTAATTCCTTTAGTTCCGTTTTATGCGTAGTTTGCATAGGCTTTTCGATACAATCTGCGCCCAGACTAGCAACTTTTCCTCTTACGTATATCCTAGCTTCATACAGTGAATCACCCAGCGCATCACCA
>JAPUHH010000157.1 GCA_027297825.1 Gammaproteobacteria bacterium | reverse complement strand
GTCATTTTCAAATGACCGGCCTGTCGTTATATTAAAAGGCGTGAGCATCATGGGTGTGCCGATTCCAAATGCTTGGTTGGGCAACTTGAAAAACGTAGATTTAGTAAATGAATTTGGATTCGACAGCGGATTCTGGGAAACCTTTGCAGCCGGTGTGGAGTATGTGAAGGTGCAAGATGAAATGTTACATATAAAACTCAAAGAATAAATTCAGGGTGAGAGGATTCGTACCACCAGATCCAATCGATGGTGTTTCAAAGATTCAATTTGCTGTGGTCTACGTGCCAAAGCGTAATCGAAATCGATTTGCAGCAAATTGTGTTGAGATTAAAGCCAGCGCAGAAGAAGCGCGTGCATCATCTAATAGCGCCAAGAAAAAATTTGCCGCTAAAATTTTGGGCCCTTCTAAATCTTCAGAGGGGCAGTTTATTTACTACTTGCTTGAGTGGTTAGAGCCAAACGAGTTCACTGAACCGTAGTTTTACTTGGCACCATGATGTCCGCTTTGGGTCGTTAGCGGTCATTCATTAATTTGAAATTAAAAATAAAATTATCTTTTACTGCTAATAAATGTGGTTAATTAAAACCACATGTTCCTAATTGTTTGCACATTTTATGCGACTTTACTCTAATTTACTTGGTCATACTGTTATCTACCAAAATAAGGAGAATAGTGATGGACAAGTGGAAACTTGTTGGGCCTATATTAGCGGTGATAGCTGTGTTCATGTTGTCATCTCCGTCTCATGCGGAAGGCAGGGTGTATGGTAGTGTTGGATACCAAGATTACCCTTGGAATATTTTCATTGGGTATAGCGACCATGGTAGAGATTATTACCAACCTCGCTATGTAGAACGTCATCATTACTATCAGCCTCGACGACGCCATCATTATAACAATGGGTATCGTGGTCATGGACGTCTGCATTATAGACAGAATTCTCATCATAGGCCGCAGTATTATGGATACGGACGCGGTCATGGGCGAGGATATGGTCATCACAATAGAAAGCATTATGGTTACGGTGGTGGTGGCCGCGGACGTCATTAAATGCGTTCTGCTTTGTAATATGCACATTTAATTAAGCAAAGGATAAGGCTATGGGAAAATTAGCAATAATTTTGCCCATCGCTATGGGTCTACTTGCTTTGGTAATGAGTGCGCAGGCACAAGCAAGAGATTGCAGGCATGATTATGATCATTATGCGCGGCATTACGATAAACATCGCGTATATAACGATCAACATTCTGGTCGCTATCAATATCATCGAGGACATGGTTGCGATAAGCATGCTTACAAACAGAATCAACGCCATCATAAATATGCTCGCCGTTATGTAGGTCACGATGGACATCGATACGATAGACGTCATCGCTCTTATCGTGATAATAGGCATGCATATCGGCATGGTAATGATGATCGTCGTTATGGAATTCATCGATTAGAGCGTGATCGATCTAGAGATCATCAACACATGGATCGCGTTAGGCTAGATGATCGTGGAGGTTGGATGAGGTCCGATCGGCAACACGACCGGATGAATCCAGGTAGACAACGCAAAGGAAGGGGTTCCATTCGACGCGGAGAGCGTCAACGACATATATCGCAACGATAGTCGCAATATTAATTCTTATGTACTAAAGCGGTGTTGAATACACCGCTTTTTTTATGAGGATGGAATATATTTCATTCTTCTTCATGGTTTATTGATAATAATCCTAGAGCAAAGCTGCCTAAATCAATTAGAATTAGGCGCATGGAACCTTCACCTATATATATAGAAGCACCCGCTCGTTTGCATTTGGGATTTCTGGATCTAGAGGGGAGCTTAGGCAGACGCTTCGGCAGTCTTGGGCTTGCACTTAACGGCATTGCGACCAAAATCATCGCTAAGCCTGCAGATCATATTCATGTTCTCGGTGATCCATCTGGACGTGTGCAAAAATGTGCTGAAAAGTTTTTTGCGCGTAAAGGGCTTGCAGGAGGTTGTCAAATTGAGGTTGTTGAACAGATTTTGGATCACTCAGGATTGGGTTCAGGAACTCAGCTGGCGTTAGCGGTAGGCACGGCCATCTGCAAACTGAATAAATTAGAGTGTAGTAGCGCGGAAATCGCTGCGATGCTCAACCGTGGCGCTAGATCTGGAATCGGTATAGGAGCATTTGATCAGGGTGGTTTTTTGGTTGATGCGGGGAGAGATCTCCAAAGTATGGTTCCTCCGATTGTCTCGCGGTTGCATTTTCCCTCTAATTGGCGTGCGCTACTGGTATTTGATGCAAACCACCGAGGCTTGCATGGGAATGATGAGCGTGCCTCCTTTTCTGCTTTGCCTTCATTTTCTTCACAAACTTCGGCTTACTTGTGTCGACTCGTCATGATGCAAATTTTGCCCGCTGTCAGTGAAAAGAACATTGAAGTATTTAATCAGGGTATATTTAAATTGCAAAGTTGCTTGGGAGAATTTTTCGCGTCTGCTCAAGGAGGACGTTATACTAGCCCCTCTGTCGGTGAGGCGATTGGATATCTTGAATCTTTAGGGATTCAAGGTGTAGGGCAAAGCTCATGGGGCCCAACCGGATTTGCGTTTGTTGATAGTGAGACTCAAGCTCACACGCTATTGCGAAAGCTGCAAACAAAGTTTACTAATAATCAAGATCTACAATTTAAAATTGTATCTGGTAGAAACACAGGGGCAGTGATTCAACAACAAGATATTGTTTCTTTGTCTAAAGTCGTAAAGTCTTAAAGCTAACACTAAGAAGCACACAAGGTAAGCTGTGTTTAGTTTTTATTTGTTAATCATTTATTGCAAGAGAGTAAAAAAATGGAAAAACCATATATTCTTCATATGATCACCCCGACAAAAAATTTAAGTCCATTTGACGTAAATATGGCATTAGATGCCGGTTGGGACAATACAGTGGGCTATACCAATGTAGAGAAAGATGAAGTGCAAGCATTGGTTCAAGATGCAATTTTTTCACGTGGTCCAACTGGAGTGAAACGTACGGGTATATTTTTAGGTGGGCGTGAAATGTATTTAGCAATGGATATGATGGAAAACTGTCAAGAAGCGATGGTGCCGCCATTTGAAGTGTCTTGTTTTGCGGATCCAAGTGGTGCATTTACTACCGCTGCTGGGATGGTGGCGTGTGCAGAGCAAGCATTGAAAGATAAATTTGATACTGATTTAACAGGTAAGTGTGTCATTGTGATGGGTGGAACCGGCCCGGTAGGATCTACCGCAGCTGTACTTGCTGCTAAAGCTGGTGCTGAAGTAAAAATAATGGGGCGTGCAAAAGATAAGTCGCAACGCGTAGCCGCATTATGTAATAGCGAATACGGGGCAGATATGATCGGAATTCAAGGTGAAGCCAACGATATGATTGATGATGTGGTGCATATGGCAGATGTTATATTTGCAGCAGCAGCAGCAGGTGTGCAAGTCATTAAAGAAAAACATATCGAAACATCAGGCAGATTAAAAGTTGCCGCAGATGTTAATGCGGTGCCGCCTTCAGGTATTGCGGGTCTGGATTTAATGGGTAATTGCGAGCCTATCGCAGGCTCAAAGAGTGGAGCGGTAGGTATAGGTGCGCTTGCAATTGGAAATGTGAAATATCAAACCCAGCATAGACTATTACAAGAAATGCGTGATTCTGATAAACCTATTTACCTCCATTTCGAACGTGCGTTTGAAATAGCTAGGGAGATCGTAAAAGGATAAACGTATTTATCTTGTTGTTGCGACATCGGGCAGGGCTATCGCTCAAGGGCTTAAGGCGAGTGGTAGCACTGTTGCTGTAATAGATGGCTTTGCAGATCTGGATACATATGCTGCTGCTGAAGTTTGCAAAAAAGTAGCACGTGCGAATATTGGCCTAAGCACTAGAAAAGTTATGCATGCTGTTGCAAGCTTGCAAAGCAAATATGCGTTTGAAGGGCTATTATATGATGCAGTTTTAGAGTGTAATCCAGATTTACTCGACTCCCTACCGATAGGCAAGGTGGTTGGTAATTCAAGTCAGACGCTTCGACAGTGTAAAGATCCTAAAGTCTTTTTCTCTGCTTTAGATCAAAATGCAATTCCGCATCCTGAAGTAAGCTATGAGTCCATTCAAGATCCTACAGATTCCTGGTTAGTAAAACATACGATCAGCTCAGGTGGCACAGGAATTTGTGTTTATGTAGAAGATGAAACTTCAGGGAAAAGTATTTATTTTCAGAGAAAGATTGATGGTGTTAGTTTTTCATTAACATTCCTTGCTAATGGCGATGAATTAAAACCAATAGGATTTAACACATTATGGTGTGAAACGCTTGGAGAAAGCATGCCCTATGCTTATGCGGGCGCAATAACCTCGGTTGATCTTACTGAGCAACAACGATACACAACCATAAATTATGCAACAGCGCTTGCTCGTGAATTTAAATTAGTCGGTCTAAATAGTATTGATTGTATTTTGTCAGGGGATGGTATTTATGTGCTTGAGATCAATCCACGTATACCTGCAACCTATGAATTGTATGAGACTAAACAAGGTGATCTGATGAAGGAGCATGTAGAAGCATGTGTGAGCGCTAAGCTTGCTGCTACACAGCGCAAACAACTTCTTCGCGCACATGCCATTGTTTATGCGCCTCAATTAATACGAGTGCCAGCCAGTTTAGACTGGCCATTATGGACAGCAGATCGGCCACATCAGGAAGAAGTGATTCATAAATATGAGCCCGTTTGTAGTGTATTTGCGGGCGGTAAAAATGTAGCCCAAGTACGCGAGATGATACATACTCGCAAAAAAACCATAATTAGAAAATTAATGCATTGATAAGCTAATGCAAATAAATAAATTATTATTATCAATAGATAGGGAAAGAAGATGTCAAATATCAGTGTAAATGAATTAGTAAAGCCGTTAGTGCATGAGCTCATCTCAAAGAGTGACGCTTTGAGGATCAAAGTAGGACAATTTTCCAACGGTGCTACTTATATTGATGCTGGTATAGATTGTGTAGGCGGACTCGAAGCCGGTAGGATTATTGGTGAAATCTGTATGGGAGGGTTGGGTAAGGTTGCACTAAATCATACGACGGCTGTAAATGATTGGCCGCTCTCATTGCACGTACATGCTTCTCATCCTGTGTTGGCATGTTTGGCCAGCCAGTACGCAGGCTGGAGTTTATCGCATGAAAAGTTCCATGCATTAGGTTCAGGGCCGGGGCGTGCCATCGCACTTAAAGAGCCATTATTTGAAGAATTGGGTTATAAAGATGAATGTGACACCGCTACATTTGTGCTTGAGGTCGATCAACTGCCACCTGTTGAATTAATTGATAAGGTTGCTGAAACTTGCAAGCTTACACCTGCAGCGTTGATTTTTATCTTAACTCCCACAAGATCGATTGCAGGAAATATGCAAGTGGTTTCTCGCGTTTTAGAAGTGGCCATGCACAAAACTCACGAGCTCGGGTTTCCTTTGGGCGATATCTTAGATGGTTCCGGCAGTGCGCCTTTGTCTCCGCCCATTCCTGATTTTGTAAAAGCTATGGGGCGCACGAATGACGCCATCTTATTCGCAGGTAAAGTACAGCTATTTGTACGGGGTGATGATGCGGCTGCAGAAAAGCTTGCGCAAGAATTGCCTTCTAGCACATCGCGTGATTACGGCAAACCGTTTGCGCAAATATTTAAAGACTATGAATATGATTTTTTTAAAGTGGATCCCATGCTGTTTAGTCCAGCTTTTGTGATGGTGACGGCTATAGAGAGTGGCAATACATTTCGAGGTGGAAAATTAGATCCTGATTTATTAAATAAATCATTTTCTTAGTACTTTTTTGAGCCTTTTCTAAATAATGACACAACACATTGCAATATTTACGGATGATCCGGGTTGGCACGGTGCTGTGTTGCATGATGCCTTTACCCAAAAAGGTTATCAATGCACTAATGTTTCGCTAACTGATTGTCGCTTTGAAATTGGCACAGGTGGTAATGGTCTATTGATCCCTGGTTTTGAAGAACACATGCCGGATGGTGTATTTGTACGTGGTGTGCCGGGTGGTTCTTTGGAAGAGGTGGTGTTTTATTTAGATGTTTTACATGCGCTGCGAGAATTAAACATCTTTGTTTATAATGATGCGCGTGCGATTGAGCGCAGCGTAGATAAAGGCATGACCAGTTTTTTGTTGGACCAAGCCGGTATTCCTACTCCACCCACATGGGTTGGCAACGATGTTCATCGAGCATACTCATTTATCCGTAAACAATTAAACCTTGGTTATAAAGTTGTAGCAAAACCAATTTTTGGTTCTCAAGGTAAAAATCTTCAATTAATCACCAAGCCAGATGATATTACTGATTTTACGGTTTATAACAAAATATATTACTTACAGCGATTCATTGAAACCGGCACAAATGCAGCGCATGACTGGCGATTATTTGTTATTGGAGATCAAGTGATTGCCACTATGAGAAGGGAAAGCAGCGACTGGATTAGCAATGTCGCAAATGGTGGGGCCTGTTATCCGGCCGTAATAGATGAGCAGTTTGCTAAAAATGCTAAAGAAGCGGTGAAAGCAGTCGATATGTTTTATGGCGGTGTGGATATTATGTGTGATCCTGAGGGTAAAATCTGGGTAACAGAAGTAAACAGTATTCCTGCGTGGAAGGGTTTGCAGAGCGTTAATAAGATTATCGTAGCTGATCAGCTTGTTGAACATTTTATATATTGCTTGCATGAACAATCTAATGTCGATATCGCAAGTTAATTAAACAATAAAATGCATATAGTTTCACTCTACCAAATACAAGAAATATGACTTTATTTCAAATCTCTTCTCTTTTATTAAGTTTCGCAGCTATTTTTGCATATATAAATTATCGATATATAAAGCTACCAACCACAATAGGCATTATGTTGTTGAGTTTGGTTTTGTCTTTAGCGTTGATTGCATTCGGAAAGCTGGGTTTCACTATAGACGATCATGCAATAAAGATCGTCAATAGTATCGATTTTAATCAAGCATTGTTGCATGGCATGTTAAGTTTTTTGCTATTTGCGGGTGCATTGCATGTCAACATTAATGATTTAAAAGAACAGAAATGGGTGATTGCCATACTTGCAACGTTTGGTGTGATCATTTCTACTTTTATTATTGGTACCGCTATTTATTACATATTGCAATGGCTCAGTATACCCATTGCATACACATACTGTTTGGTTTTTGGTGCGCTTATTTCTCCTACTGATCCAATTGCCGTGATGGGGATACTTAAAGTTGCTGGAGCACCGAAAACACTAGAAACTAAAATAGCCGGAGAATCATTATTTAATGATGGTATTGGGGTGGTTGTGTTCCTCGTTTTACTAGGCATTGCAACGGGTGGCGATGATATGACCGCTTCGCATATAGTGGGTCTGTTTGCACTTGAATTATTGGGTGGTGTATTTTTTGGCCTTGGCTTAGGTTTTGTTGGATTTCTCATGTTAAGTGGGGTGGATAATTATCAAGTGGAAGCCCTTATCAGCTTAGCGTTAGTCTCTGGAGGTTATGCATCAGCGGAAGTGATGCATGTATCTGCCCCAATCGCGATAGTCGTAGCTGGATTATTTATCGGTAACCAAGGCAGAATGCTGGGTATGTCAGATAAAACAAGAGAGCGGTTAGACGATTTTTGGGAA
>JAPUHH010000156.1 GCA_027297825.1 Gammaproteobacteria bacterium | reverse complement strand
CCAAAACCCCCCTACATCTTATCTTGCAATTATCAAACTGAAATTTTAAATTATTTGTTAGCTCGCGTAAATTTATATTAAATAGTAATATGCGTATAAACACATCTTTACATTAAATATTATAAAAAAGCTAATTTTCTCATAATAATTAGCCTTGTTATTCGGGTTTTAACCCAGGTTGAGAGCTTTTCGTAATTCAACGGTCATCCAATCTACAAAGGCTCTTACGCGCGTTGCGATCAGTTTTGTTTGAGGGAATACGATATGCACAGGGAATGGTGCGGGCTCATAATCTGCAAGAACAATATTAAGTTGCTTCGATCTTAAAAATGAGTCTACTTGATAAGAAAGAAACATTCCGTAACCAAGTCCTTGTGTGCATGCCTGGATAGTAGCCGCTGCATGATTGCATGCTAAAGGCCCATGAATGGAGACTGTTTTTTGCTTTCCATTCTCGTAAAAATTCCAATGATCACGAGAGGCAATTCCTGTATGTCTGGTGCATTGTAGTTTTGATAAATCATTTGGATGGTTTGGTATGCCGGTTGATTTAATTAATTCAGGACTCGCGCACACCACACGTCGCACTTCACCTACACGTTTAGCGATAAGTGAAGAATCTTCGAGCTCGCCAATACGTATCGCTACATCAAATCCTTCATCTACAAGATTTACAACTCTATCTAGCAACAGTAAATCGATTTCTACTTGATTAAACAATTTTAGAAAGTTCGTAACCAGAGGTGTTACATGAAATTGGCCAAACAACACAGGTGAGGTCAGACGCAGTTTACCCGTAGGTTCTGATTGTTGTGCGGATAATTCATGCTCGGCGTCTTTAATTTCAGAAATGATTTGACGACACCTTTCTAAATATCGATGGCCCTCATCCGTTAATGCGATTTTCCGCGTGGTTCTGTTTAGTAACCTCACGCCTAAGGCTTGTTCGTGGGTAGCCAGCACTCTGACAACTGAAGGTAAGGATTTTTCGAGCACTTCAGCAGCAGCAGTTAAGCTTCCACTATCAACTATCTGTACGAACGTAGACATGGCAAGTAGCTTATCCATGCCCTATAAATTACTCCATTTTATGGAGTAATTAAATAGTTTTTCTTGTATTTATTCAATTAAACAAAGTCTTCAAACTACCCCCATCACGCACTAGTCGTGCTTTACATACTGAAACTTAATTACAGCTAATTGAATTACATGGAGATAGGAATATGAAAACAGCCATTATCATTTTATCTGATCCTAAATCAGGATCCGATGAAGCATTGGGTCGTGTATTTAATGCACTAGCCGCTGCATACGACTACAAACAAGCCGGCGACGATGTCGAAATCCTTTTTCAAGGCGCAGGAACACGTTGGGTAGGTGAATTATCCAATACTGAGCATCCTGCTTATGCCTTATTCGAAGCAGTCAAAGACACGGTTGCGGGCGTTTCTTGCGGATGCGCTGATGTATTTGGAGCAACGGAAGAAGTAGAAAAGTCTGGATTCGACTTTATTAAAGACAATTCTGTTCCGGGAACATCAGGTTTACCCAGTCTTCGCAAGCTAACGGCTGAAGGCTACAACATCTTAACCTTTTGATGACCCACATATGGGCAGACAAATGAATTTAGTTTGCCCATATTTTTTCTAAACGATAAATAAATATGAAAATCTTCAGCAAATACCACAAAGGTGAATTGCTTGCTCAAGAACTCGCCGGCGAAACAAGACAAGCAGAATTCAATGGACAGGCGATTTCTAACTCCATTATTGAGGGTGCATTACATTTCATCACCGAGCAAGAATACGTCATCGTAAGTATTGTCGATAATCAAAACAATATTTGGACAAGCGTTTTAAGTGGAGATCGTGGTTTTATAAACGCACCCGATTCTAAAACAGTTCGAATAAATAAAAATAGAACTGATATCAATGAAGAAGATATATTCTGGAAAACATTAAAAAAGAATAAGAAAATTGGTATGCTGGTTATCGAGCTCGCGAGTCGTCGTCGGATACGCATAAATGGTGTGGTCTCACATCTGGATCAAAATATAGTTCGAATTAAAGTACAGGAAGCTTATCCAAATTGCATGAAATACATTCAACGTCGACATATCGTAGACCGAAAAATTTGGCCGAATGACCACAGCAAAGATTCAACCTATGGCATTACGCTAAATTCTTATCAAAAAGAATTAATTAAATCGTCTGATACCTTTTTCATTGGCAGCGCTGACACCAAGGGTAATTTAGATGTTTCACATCGTGGTGGGAATCCTGGATTCGTTGAGCTAGTAGGGAATAACACCATTCGCATACCTGATTATAAAGGCAATAGCATGTTCAATACGTTTGGTAATTTCATGCTTAACAATAATGCAGCTGCTGTATTTTGGGATTTTGAACATGGAAGACTGTTGCAAATGATAGGTACCGCAAACATTCATTGGGATAACCCAGGCACAGAGAAAGAAACTGCAAGGACAGGGCGCTATTGGGAATTTAAATTAACAAAGTGGATAGAGAAAAATATTGGCAGGGACTTTACTTGGGAATTTTTGGATTACTCACCTCATAACCCTATCACTAGTGATCAACATGAAACCAAGTGACTACTGTATGAATAAGTAAGAACTTAATACACCTTCAAACTTGTACAAGTATGGCTTGATGACTAGCTATCGTAAATTTTACCAAAAACCAATCTAGCGCTTGACTTAGCACACTTTGCCTCTACAATGCGCCGCATGAAATTTATCACTGCACATAATATTTTACGCATGACATGGCAGCTGGTGCAAAAACCAGTAGGTCACCTTGCGTGCAGGTCTATTTTATGTTGAGTTAAATCACACACACTTAGATTCATAAGGCCGCAGGTTTTCAACTTGCGGCTTTTTTTTGCCATTTTTATAAGGACAGGACGATGATTATTCGCGCTGCTTATGTAGGCGTTATTTTAATTTGGACCACCACTCCCCTTGCTATTCAGTGGAGTAGCCAGGGTGGCGGCTATTTGTTTGGCATTACCACTAGAATGCTAATTGGCTTATGCGTTTTGCACGCACTCTTTCGCCTTGCAAAGTGGCCACACAACCGCACACCTAAAGCGATGCTTGTCTATGCCA
>JAPUHH010000155.1 GCA_027297825.1 Gammaproteobacteria bacterium | reverse complement strand
TCCTAAACATAAGACAAAGCGCAGAAGCTCTGAGTAACAGAGTTTGCACATTAGTAATGAGCAAAGGAGAAAGTTCTGTAACGCATTATCAGCGCACTAGATACATTTTGAGGTGTTTCTAGCTTCCTGCAACCATCATTGCATCGATAAGTACAGAAGGTGTTCTGATATTACTGCGCTGATCAACATCATTACCAACGGCAATAATTTTTTGAAATATATTTTTTAGATTCCCCGCCACTGTAATTTCTTCAACCGGATATTGAATTTCTCCATTTTCTATCCAGTAGCCTACCGCTCCACGCGAATAGTCTCCGGTAACATTATTAACACCATGACCAATAAGCTCGGTCACTAACAAACCTTGTTGCATATCTTTCATCAAATCATCTAAAGACTGGCTACCAGGCTGCAAAGCAAGATTATGCACACCACCAGCGTTGCCTGTGGTTTGCATGCCAAGTTTGCGTGCGGAATAGCTACTCAACACATAACCTTTTAGCACTCCATTTTCAACTAAGGTGCGTGGTTGTGTTGCCACTCCTTCCATATCGAACGAACTACTCCCTAGACCACCTTTAATATGCGGATCTTCCGTTATCGTTACTAAATCAGAAAAAACATTTTTATCTAGATGATCTAATAAAAACGAAGCCTTACGATATAATGCACCACCGGAAATTGCGCCAACAAAATGTGATAGTAATGTACGCGCCATATTCGCCTCAAAAATAACTGGGGTCGTGCAGGTAGGTATTTTTCTAGCGCCAAGTCGACTTATAGTTCGATTTGCTGCTCTCTCACCTACTGAAGCTGGAGATTCTAAATTTGCGGGATTGCGCGAAGTAGTAAACCAATAATCTCTTTGCATCGCACCATCCTGCTCTGCAATGACCACACAAGAAAGATTATGTCGAGTAAAAGTATAATTACCGACAAACCCATGCGTATTCCCGTAAATACTACTGCCACGTGAAGTATTTACAGTTGCGCCGTCGGAGTTTGAAATTTTATCGAATTCACGCGCCTTATTCTCACATTCTATTGCGATATCTATCGCCTCATCTGGTGCAATTCCCCATGGGTAATCGAGAGCTAAATCCTGAATCGAAGTCGCCATGTAACTTGCATCCGCAAGCCCTGCACAATTATCTTCTTCGGTAAATTTTGCAATATTGCATGCTGCAGATACTGCATCTTTAATTGCGGAAGGCTTAAAACTAGTGGTACTAGCTGAACCTTTTTTATTATTGTTATAAATCGTAATGCCTAGCGCACAGTCATTGTTATGTTCCAAGGTTTCCACCTCACCAAGACGTGCCGTTACTGACAAACCGTGTTCAATTTGTACAGAAGCTTCCGCACTTGTCGCACCTTGTTTTTTTGCCTCATCCAAACAAAGCTGCACCAAACCTTCTAGTTTGTCATTCGTATAGGGTGATTTTTGCAGTTCCATTAGCTTGAAGTACCTCCAATGGTTAACCCATCTATACGCAAGGTAGGTTGGCCCACTCCTACAGGTACACTTTGACCATTTTTACCACAAGTACCTACACCTGCGTCTAACTGTAGATCGTTGCCAATCATACTTACCCGTGTCAAAACATCTGGGCCATCGCCGATAAGCCTAGCGCCTTTTACCGGCTTAGTTACTTTGCCTTTTTCGATTAGATAAGCCTCGGAAGCAGAAAACACAAATTTACCGGAGGTAATATCCACTTGGCCTCCACCAAAATTAACTGCATAAAACCCAGAATCTACAGAGCTAATGATTTCACTAGGATCATGCTCGCCTGCAAGCATATATGTATTGGTCATTCGCGGCATGGGCAGGTGGGCGTAAGACTCACGCCGACCATTTCCCGTAGGTGCAGTGTTTGATAATTTTGCATTGAGTTTATCTTGCATGAACCCTTTAAGAATTCCGTCTTCAATTAAGGTTGTGTATTGTGTAGGCGTACCTTCGTCATCAATATTAAGTGAACCCCTGCGGTCTGCTAGCGTGCCATCATCTACAACAGTAACGCCTTTACTTGCAACACGTTCGCCAATGCGACCACTGAATGCTGATGTGCCTTTGCGGGTAAAATCACCTTCCAGTCCATGACCGATGGCTTCATGCAATAATACTCCCGGCCAACCTGGCCCAAGCACTACATTCATGGTGCCTGCGGGTGCATCAACCGCTTCCAAATTCAGCAGTGCCATACGCACCGCTTCATGCACGTAAGAATGCGCAGTGTTCTGATTATTAAAATACGCATAACTGACACGTCCGCCACCCCCTGCACCGCCTTGCTCTATACGTCCATTTTCTTCAGCAATAACGGATACATTCAACCTCACCAATGGACGCACATCTGCTGCCATTGAGCCATCGCTATTAGCCACTAAAATAATTTCATGAGTCCCCGCCAACGACACCATTACTTGTTTTATACGGCTATCTTGTTTGCGTGCCAGCACGTCTAGCGAGCGTAATAAGTCAACTTTGTCTGTCTCTGTAATAGAATCCAGTGGGTTATCTGACAAATATAGGTTATGACCTATTTTAGATTTCCACGCTTGAACACTTCCATTCACTGCTCCTCGTGCAATGGCACGCGCAGCTTTACAAGATTCTAATAAAGCCGGCAATACAATTTCATCAGAATAAGCAAAGCCCGTTTTATCGTCCTTTACTGCACGAATACCAACGCCTTGGCTAATGTTATAACTCGCATCTTTAACAATTCCATCCTCCAAAGACCATGCTTCATGCTTGCGTAGCTGAAAATAGATATCGCCACTATCCGCAGAAGTATCTAGTAGCGTTGAAAATGCTTGTGTCAAATGCATTTCATCTAAGCCTGAAGGAATTAGAATATGATTTTTCGCCAGCTCTAAAAAGTTTTCCATAGATACTTATTCCAAAATATTTTGATTGATAATGTACGCTTACTTCAAGCGTCGATTTTTAATACAAGGAAAGGTATTACGCCGAGATTCCAGATAATCAATATTCACATCCGCAATTGCCATCCCTGTTCCATGTTGAATACGATTTAAAATCGTACCCCAGGGATCCACAACCATGCTATCACCAAAAGTTGCACGGCCATTGATATGGTATCCGCCTTGAGCTGAAGCAATTACATAGATTAGATTTTCAATTGCGCGAGCTCGGAGCAAGCTCTCCCAATGCGCTAAACCTGTTGCAGCGGTAAATGCTGCTGGCAACACCACTACTTGTGCACCAAGATCTAATAAGCCTCGAAATAACTCAGGGAAACGTAAGTCATAACACACCGCTAGGCCTATTTTACCAAATGGCGAGTCAATCACCTTTAAGCTTGAATCGCCATATTCTATCGTTTCTGATTCTTTATAGCTTTCTCCGGTATCAACTATATCAACATCGAATAAGTGAATCTTGTCATAGCGCTCGACACAGTCACCTTTGTTGTCATACACCATACAAGCCGCAAATATTTTTTTTGGATCTGGGCATTCTAACGGTACGGTTCCACCCACTAACCACACTTTATGCAGTCTTGCTTGTTCCATCAAAAATTTTTGTATTGGACCCTTCCCTTCTGATTCGCGTATGGCTACTTTGTCCTCTTCCTCAATCCCCATAATCGCAAAGTTTTCTGGCAGCACGATCAATTCAGCACCCGCAATCGCAGCTTGCTCAATCAAACGACCCGCTTCATGTAAATTTGCATCAACATTAGGTCCTGATGCCATCTGAATAGCTGCAACTTTACTCACATTAACCTTTTAACTTAGCTATAAATGAATGCGTATTATTACACATAATATTATTATTTTAGACTATTAAGACAGAGATATACTCACAGCACACGCATACCAAATATGACTCTTTAGCGCAGCAATACTTTATTAATTAGAATTAATCTTCGCCTTTCCTGATTCTTAATTCGACGGTGATAACTGTGGCGAAGGTTGACCCTGCGCCGAGGTACTTGTCTTAACTACTTTTTGTGCAATCCGTTCGATCTTTGGATCATCCCAACTTCCCGTCATAGAGTACTTGATCTCTGTTACCTTATTAACATCTATACCGATCGTTTTAGCCACTTTTTCCCCAACAATAACACCTACTGCACCCAACGGACCACCAACAGCAAGACCGATCCAGGGCAAGCCCCCGCTGACATGAGGCGTAACGGTCACAACTTGATCATAATCCTTTGCGACTATTCCAGTTCTACCTTGAATTAAAATGTGTGCTGAAGGACCCTTAATAAATAAGTTCTCTGTAGTTAAGTTTGCATTTTCGAAAACCAAGTCACCTCTTATCTTATCAAACACATAGCCCTTGGAGAAAAAGTCAGTAAAATCTAAAGAAAGGCGTCTTGTAATTTCGCCTAGATTAAACAAGCCCACCAAACGCCCTGCCCCACCAGGTTCTACTGACAACATCTCACCATCTTTAAATCTAAGATTTGCGGTACCAGAAAATGCATCAGCAGAAAACTGATAAGGCGCATTTGGCCAATTGAGTTTCGCGGCAACACTGCCTTGTCCTTTACTTACTCCCGCCTTAAATCCAAGTCCCGTCAGCGTACTATGTAAATTTTGACTAACTAACACAACATCTATATTTGTACGCTGCTTATCATTAGCACCAACTTCCCATGCTCCATTGGCTGAAATATTCAAGGCCTCGCCATTTCCGGTCAAAGATTTGATCAGCATCCCTGTCGCGGATGTTTCAGTTATCAAAGAAACATCCTTAAAGATGTATTTGTCATATGAAAACTGGTGCGTATTAATTTCCAACGCAGGCAAATTACGAGGATCAAAGGTAGATATCGTTTTCTTTTCAGGCTTATTAAAACGAAGATAATCAAAGTCTCCTGTCGCGATAGTTTCTGAAGTTACATGTAGCGGATAATTAAATTTCCCTTTTGCAATCGAAGAGTTGATTTCCCCTAACCAATATTGCGAACCTTTTATCAACTGAAAATCAACATCTTGCATCTCTAAATTAGTCACTGAAACTGATCTTGCTTTAATATCAATTTCGCTCAATTGAATTGCAGAGTTTTTATTATTCGACTTAGAAGAACGAACAATGTCCAGCCAGGCTGTCACATCTAATTCTTCAAGTCGGCCAGATAATTTCAAGCCTTGGGCTGGCAAGTCAAATTGATCGTCCCCTACGCGCACTTCTACGGCAGAAACAACATCCCCATCATCAC
>JAPUHH010000154.1 GCA_027297825.1 Gammaproteobacteria bacterium | reverse complement strand
AACAAATGTACCAACAGATTTATTACGCTTGAAGCTTTTAAATTGTGACTTATTACCCTTCTTGATGGTTACTTATTTATCTGTATGTGTCCCGTGACAAAACCATATTAGGGGTGGTACACCTAGTCTGGAACTGACCCTATTCCCTACCAATGTAGTACCTACCCCTCTTTCCCTTCCCCAATTTTGGCGAAAGAATTTTCAGAAATAAAATCTGTGAATGTCTACTTTTGGCACAAAGCAGACGTTCATTAATGGCCACATCCGACCCAAAGCGATTCTTCGCTTATCTTCAATATCAGTTTCAATTACGTCTAAATCAATCTTCATATTGAAGAATAGAGCTATTTTTACCCCTCATTTCGGGCATTTAATTAATTTTTTTTGTAATACTTTAAAAAGGATCTAACATCCTTAGCATAGAATTCGCCTAAAATCTGATAGCAATCTCGCTATTAGGAGATGAGTACTAGTGGAGAGAAGTGCAATGAGCAGAACCTCCCGGTCGGCATCAGCATCTCTAAACACACTTTTCTGTGTGGGTTATACTAGAAATAATTTCAACTCGTTATATTTAATTCTCCAGTTACAAATCCAGCTTTGCTCCCAAAATAATTTCACCACAAATTTCTCGAAGGAGAGGCTATGAACAGAATTGATTGTGCGCCTGAGCTGCAATTCCCCAGCATTGAAGCTCATATTGACAAACTCAATGATAAAGAAATCGCACTCTGTAAGGAATTTGCGAACGCTTACCGAATGTCGGTACGCATTATGGAAAGGATATAACAATGTCTTCTAAAATGGGAATGATAAAAAAACCACGTATTGTTGGTCTAGTTGTCTGCATAACAAGCTTTATATTCTTGTCTAGTTGCGCCAGTTTCCATGTCACAATTCCTAACTCCGTCCCGATTCAGTTAGCGCATCAAAAAGATATCTATGTTGAAAAAAATATGCACGCATTCTTATGGGGATTAGTGCTTGATCCGCAATTGTTCTCGGCAGAATGTAAGGGACTGGGCATTAACGATGTTGTGATCGACCATAACCTGGCACATAGTTTTGTCGGTGTTATTAGCTTGGGTTTATGGATGCCAACGAAAGTGCGTTTCCGCTGCAAGGCACCCCCTATCAGACCAGGTGTTATCCCAACACCGCAAAACAATTAACTCAACTTCTCAGGTTATCTCACAACTGGATGATAGGACACGAGAATGACTAATGCGTAGTTACTTTAGATTAAAAAGCACTCCAGAAAAAGGTCGTCATAAGGCTTATCTTCAGATCTTAGAGGGAGAGTACGCCTTTCGCCTGGATTCGGGCGTACAACCACCTTTTGAGACTTACAAAAATGCAACCAAGGAACTCCAGAATATCATTCAGTTTTGTCTGCAGAACAATAAATCACTACGTGCGCGTGGAAGCCTGTGGTCACTCAGTACCGCCGCAGTAACTGATGGACGATTAATTGACACCAAGGCGCTTGTGCTTGTATTTGAAGTGCCCCAAGCACTTGTCAATCCAGTATATACAGGTAATGCAAAAAAACTTCGTTTTGTCGAATGCGGGAATTCAGTTGCTCACCTCAATGATTCTCTTTTTGCTGATGGCTTATCCATAAAAGCTTCCGGCTCGAACGATGGGCAAACCATTGCGGGCGCCTTGTCAACGGGTACACATGGCAGTGCTTATAAGTTTGGTGCGATGCAGGAAATGGTTGTTGGTCTACATCTCATTACGGGTCCAAATAAACATGTCTATCTGCAACGACATTCCTTACCGGTTATGCAAGACGGTTTTGCCAAAAGTATGGGTGCAGAATTTAAACAAGATGACACGATGTTTAACGCGGCGTTGGTGAGTTTTGGTTCTTTCGGTATTATTCATGGCATCATGATTGAAACGCGATCATTGTTTGCACTCAATGCAGTTCGTTTCATATACCCATATGATGACACCCTAAAAACAGCCATCAGTACTAGTGATCCGACATTAATTCCCCTGCCACCAGAAGCCCATGCCGTAAACGTTGATCAGCCCTACCACTTTGAAATCTTTTTGAATCCTAATGAGGGGGCTCCGCCGAATGAAGCCATTGTGCTATTGATGTATGAAACACCCTATGATGCGGCGACTTATGTACCTCCGCAATGGAATGGAGGTGAATCCGGTATGGGTGCTTCAGGGCTGAATATAATGGGGGCAATCGTAGGAAACATTCCAAGCCCGCTCAATCAACTTGCAGTACCATTCCTAAACAGTCAGGTTAAAGATGAATTTGCGCCCTATTATAAACGAGCGATAATTCGCGACCTGTTCCGCGGTGAGAAAACCCCAGAAAAAACAAAAACCCTTGCCTGCGGTATTGGAATGTCGATTGCCAATGCGATTGAAGCAATGGATATTGTTTTTAATACGTATAAAAATAACGACATTGTTTTGCCACTCATACTCTCATTCCGTTTTGTCAAAGGAACCCAAGCGTTACTTGGATTTACGCACTTTGATCAAACTGCCGTTCTAGAAATAGATGCACTCAATACAACTGAAACACGTGAATTCTTATACCAAATCTGGCATGCACTTGATTCAGCCAACATCCCCTTTACCCTTCATTGGGGTAAGTTTAATGCTTACCTGACCCCCAGTCGTGTACGCGAACGCTTTGGTAACAACGTTGTAGATCAATGGATAGCTAGTCGGCATCGACTGCTGGACGATGCAAATGTAAGGCAATTATTTAATAATTCGTTCATGACCCAACTAGGACTCGCAAGCTAACCAAGAATATAGTTGGACGAAGCGCAACTTTTACACACGACGCACTTGCGGTCATCCATCAATCATCGGATGAAATTGGAAGGTACTCTGTGGAAGTATCATCAACCGTAAGATGGGAAGCAGTTGGTAGGCGTGGTTCTCCTATTCTTTTTACGCTGTCATCGGAGCATGAAAGAAAAGGAGATAGTCTACTTGCGGGTCGTAGACTTCAAGTTAAGCGTCTTGCATTCGAACTAGCCAAAAAGATTCGTGCAGACCGCCAGAATCTTCTTTCTAAACTTGGTAAATCTCAGGGTGAAGCTACGGCACCGTAGCCTAGTTATCAGTTACCTATTTTCTGATTAGATAATATGCGTATGTCATATTTATGCTATAATAATATCTCTAA
>JAPUHH010000153.1 GCA_027297825.1 Gammaproteobacteria bacterium | reverse complement strand
CATCACCATTCTCTGAGTACCTACATCCATTGGTCCTAGCGTCATGCTTGCTGCCATGCTGTCATATTGAACCAATTTATGCTGCGCCATTCTCTCCGCTCCGTGTCAGGCGATTGCATGTGCGATCTCATGACCCATCACAGCACTCAAGCCATTCACATTCTGAACGATTGGCAGAATGGCGGTATACATTGCAACTTTGTCGCCAAGGAGTGCGAAGGCGTTTGCTTGCTCAGAATCAATAGCAGTGAACTCCCAATCAAAGCCTGGATCATCTTTAATGACGTTTGTTAATCGATGACCAATTTCTCTTACTAAATCTATCGCTTCACCCGAGTGCAAAACATTAGATTCAGATAAAACTTGCAGATAAGTCTGCAGGCCTAAAGTTGCTTCTTGCTCACGTGATTTATAAACTAATTGTGAACGGCCCGTCATAGGCACTACTTCTTGGTTACTGAAATAGTAATACACTAAATAAAACCCAAATAAGACGATAGGCAGTAGGCACATAGCTTCGCCACGGCGATTGGGTCTTACGCCAGGACGATAAGCTCTTCTTCTCAAATTAATAGCTTAAAACTTGATTATTTAAGCAAGGCTTTTACCGCATTTAATAAACACTCTATATGTGGACGGTATAGTACTGCTTGCATAAGCTATGACCTTGAAATAGCTAGAGTATAGAACTAATTTCTGATTGCTAATCGTTCAAACGCATTTAGCTACAATCTTGCAAAAACCTAGGGTAAGCTAGATTCGTTCAATTTTAAATATAATAATCTTTGAAGGAGGCCCGTAATGAGCGTTGCCAAGATTACAGAAATCAGTTCTTCATCTTCAAAAAGTTATGATGACGCAATAAGCTCTGGTATTGCACGCGCAAATAAGACCCTAAATGGTATTAAAAGCGCATGGGTTAAAGATCATCAAGTTAGTATCAAAGATGGTAAAGTAACTGAGCACCGTGTAGTACTTAAAATAACTTTCATTTTAGATAGCTAGATAAAATCTGCAACCAGACAGGGAAGGCTGCTATTTTTCATGAAAAGTCTTATTGTAGCTCTAATTGGCATTATCTCAGCCAAGTACCTGCTGAACATAGGATTTGTTTGGCTATGTAGAGAATATTCCAGATAACTCCCCCGTTGTTGGGAATTTGGATGAAACTACCGCTTCTGCATTATTACTAAGCAATTTAAGTTGTTTTGGTGTTGATTTATTTAATGTCTTCAAAAAAATACAAAAAAAGGTACTATTTATAGCGAACAAGTTATAAAACAGTAATCTCAATCTATCTAGCCCTTAGTTTCAGACTTATCCTGCAGAACTCTTAACAGAAATCTGCTCATTAGCTTGCACATCATTACCTAACAAAATTGCGAGCCAGCGAGTTTTTGCGTCACTTTCTAAGGCAATCTTTGCAGTCATGGTTAGGGGTACAGATAAAAACATCCCTACTGGCCCAAATACCCATCCCCAAAAGACTAAAGACAAAAATACAACTAAAGTTGAAAGTCCAACTTGTCGTCCCATCATTTTTGGCTCAATCACACTGCCAATTAATATATTTACCGTTACATAGACAATCGTAGTGGCAAAAGCGGCGCCTACTCCTAATTGAACAAGCGCTAAGAGCACGGCTGGAACGGCCGCAATAATAGAGCCAATATTTGGGATGTAATTAAATAAAAACGCAATAATGCCCCAAAGCAATGGGTAATCTACGCCTAGTGTGGCAAGCGCTATCACAACAATAATGCCAGTTGCAACACTTGTTATGGTTTTAATTGCCAAGTAACTATTTACATTGCTTGCAACGATTGCAAAAGCATCCAGCGACTCATCCGCATTAGGCAGTCCGGCTCTTAACTTATGCGGCACCGAAGATGCTTCAAATAAAATAAATACCACCGTCAATAGTATGAGAAATATATTTCCAAAAACCGAGCCTAGTCCATTGAGCATATCTGCTACGAGCTGCATTGCCGCACCAGGATTCAAATAGCTTATTAATGTGCTTGCAGATAAATCAATACCGAATTGATTCAACCAAGCAGTGGTTTGTACTAGCAAACCTGACAGCCGCTGTTGATACTGCGGAAGATCTTGTGAAAAATCTTTTATCGATGAACCGATCAATATTGAGATCAATATCGCAATTAAAATAATCACACCAAGCACAATGAGCATCGCAAGCCAACGAGGCACGCGCTTATTTTCTAACCAAAGTAAAGCAGGCGCACTGATTACCGCGATAAAAACAGATAATAAAAATGGAACTACAACCGCCTCTGCTGCACGTACGCCTGCCACAACCACAACAAAAGCCGCCAGTGTGATTAATATTGGAATTCCTGTAGGTTTAGAAGAATATTTCATTAAAATAGTGGCTCCTTAGAAATTTAGGGTAACAGACAATTGCAAACAGTTGTTAAACATGAAATCAATTCGTAATCTTGTCTTCTAGAAAACGATATATTTTAACGGTCATTCTCTCATGAAAATTATGCTAACTAAAAACGATGATACCAAAACCTCATCAAATAACTTTACAGCCATTGAGCGATCGAAGAACCAGTGCATCTGCTTATTCAAAACGCATTAAAGTGATTGAGTTGTATTTACAAGAAAACGAATTTAATGAATTATTTGAAAGCTAGTTACTGAACCTGGCAAATTTCAGTCATTACGGCGAATTTCTTTTAGGCGTTGATCCATCCAATGGATCAAGCCCTCAAAACGTTGACTCTCCCCCATTTTTTGTTGCAATACTTCTAGGTTTTCACGCAACTGAAATATTATTTCCTCAAACTTTTGTGATTGCTCGCGATAATAATTTGCATTTATCTTTTGTTTGACAAGCTCTTCTTTTAAAGTGGAATAGGTAACTTCGCCATGCTGTTTAGCAGCGCCAACAGCAAATGACTCTTCTTTAATTTTAGCCACTAATAAAAGCATATCTGCTTCTTCAATAAGTACTGCAGGATAACACTCAACAAGATCATCAAGATGTATTTGACCGCGAGTGGTAGATAATATTTTACTGTTTATTTTTCCCTGGATTTCTTTCACCTGCACATTGGCAAATAATGCGGCTTTAGTGATTGATACAAAACGTGGCACAATAATTTATGGATATTTTTTTATGCTTAAGTTATGCGACTATAACCGCCTAGCTTTCCGTTCTTTGTAAACACTAGTTGCCAAAGTTGAATATTGCGCGCTCGAAAAGCCCCTGCACAACCCAGAAGATAGTATGCCCACATTCGATAAAAACGCTCACCATACTTTTCACGTATCTGTTTCCAGTTTACATCAAAATTTTTATACCAGGCCATCAGCGTTTGATCATAATCAGCCCCAAAATTATGCAGATCTTCCAGAATAAAATACTTTTCTGCAGCAGAACTAATCTCTTTCATAGATGGAAGAATCCCATTTGGAAAAATGTATTTATTGATCCATGGGTCAGGTGAATGACAGGTTTTAAATCCGCCAATGGTATGAAGAAGGAAAACACCATCTTCTTTAAGACAACGTGATGCGATTTGCATATATTTATTATAATTTTTGGGTCCAACATGCTCAAACATGCCAAGTGAAACTATATGATCAAACTTTTCATTTAGCTTGCGATAATCTTGTAATCGAATTTCAATCGGCAATCCTTCGCAATTAGTTTTGGCAAAATCAGCTTGATGTTTTGAAATGGTTACCCCAACTGCTTTAGCACCATAATTTTCGGCTGCAAATTTAACGAAACTGCCCCATCCACATCCAATATCAAGAACTCGTTGATTTTTTCTTAAACCTAATTTTCGGCACACCAAGTCCAATTTCTCTTCTTGCGCTTGATTTAAATCCGCTGCATTTTTCCAATAACCACAAGTATAAACTTTGCGTTTATCTAGCATTAAGTTAAATAAGTCATTACCAAGCTCATAATGTTTATGTGCAACTTGAAATGCGCGCCCGATACTTTGGAGATTCAATAATCTTGATTGCAGGATAAGCCAAATCATTTTGTAGGGATTGATTTTTGAATCTAATCTGGCAGATAGAAGTTTACAAAAAAATTGGTCTAAAGCTTCTACCTCCCACCATTTATCCATATAAGCTTCGCCCAACCCTAATGAGCCTTCTGCAAATACGCGCTTATATAAACGATCATCAAAAACTTGGATATCCCAAGCGCGGTTACCGTTTATTTCTATATCTGCTTCTGCGAACAGATTTCGCGCTTTTTTATAATACGAGCTCACATCCTCATCACCGAGTAAAATAATCTTATTTATAGAGAAAGTATTTTTTCATCTCCGATTCAGCATATAATTGTTAGCATAATAAAATTATTTGCCCATAACGGCAAAAATAATTGGCAATGCCACTATCGATTAATTTACTTTTTGCTTTGCTGGTATTACTGTTTGGCGTATTTACGCTACTTTTAAAGTAGTAATTCACCATGCCAAGGCTAGGCCTGTACAGAGCTAAAGCTATTCTCAGAAGCTATAGCAATGAGCTATGGCGAATCGAGGGCTCTTGGCAATGAAAATAGATGATTTGCTGGTCTTCACGGCCTAGCGGCTCACCTAAACTGA
>JAPUHH010000152.1 GCA_027297825.1 Gammaproteobacteria bacterium | reverse complement strand
AAGTAAGGTTTCATGAATAGTTTCAATGATCACTAACTTCTTAATGCCGCGACTGGCAGACATGCCAATTTTGAAGCGATATAGCTATAAAAAGGCTATATTGTTTTTGTTTGCGCTGCTGTTTTTATTTGCCTTACCTGCTTTTGCCGCGACTCCTTCCGTGGCTGTGATCTATCCTGAATTACGCGCACCGTATAATAAAATTTTCTCAGACATTGCGGATGGGATTGAAGCGCAAGTAAACGGGCGTACCAAACGCTATATGCTGAAAAAGAAATATTCTGCGCTAGAACTTAATCAATGGCTGAAGAAGAATGAAATTAAGGTTTGTGTGGCGCTGGGTGTGCGTGGGGAAACTGCTACCTACGAGTTAGCAAATAATATCCCTGTAATTTTGGGCGCTGTGCTTACACCTAAATTAATTACAGATACTCGCTCTGGTATTTCACTGGCACCTTCTCCTGATAAATTATTTAGCAAAGTTAAGAAGCTCAAACATGGCGTCAGTAAAATTATTGTTGTTTACAATCCTAGTAAAACGGGGTGGTTAATTCGCAATGCTCGTTCTGCTGCAGATAAGAACGGGCTTGAGTTGATTACGTATTCTACTAACAGTCTTTCTGAGTCTGCAAAAATATATCAAGAAATCTTTACACGTCCAGATATTAAGGATGTGGCCATTTGGTTGCCACCGGATTCAACCTCTGTGGATAATCGTGCAGTGCTGTCTTTCATTCTTGAGCAGTCTTGGGCGCATGGAGTAGCTGTGTTTTCAAGCAGGCTTTCTCACGTGAATAAAGGCGTTTTGTTTGCGATGTATGCAGACAATGTGAAGTTAGGGCAAAGTCTTGGAAAAGCTGCATTAGATGAGTTAAGTGGCAATAGAGGAAAAATTATAGGCATGGTTCCTGTAGAAGATTTGCAAATTGCTTTCAATCGACGTACCGCAGAGCATTTAGGGGTGAATGTTAGCAGTGCAGAACTTAGAAATTATGATGCAGTCTTTCCGGCTAAGTAGGCAGAAATGAAATTATTTAATTACCTAAAACAAAAAATAACTGGGGGCTTAAAAGAGGAGCTCATTGCAACGATTGTTATTGGCATTCTTGTCAGCACTGCAATTTCTACTTATCTTATTTCATCATTTTCTGGAGATAAAGTTGAGCAGAAGCTCGTCTATGATGGGCTGCAAGTTACGAAAAATTTTGCAGATAGGAATACTTTAACTTTGTTATATCTGAGTGAGGAAAGTGCTAAAGAATCTGTTCAGGCCATTGAGAACTTCACTGATGTACAAGGTGTTGGGATTTATGATGTTGAAATGAAGCCATTAATTGAAGATGGCGAAAATACATTTCCTGATGAGGCCTCTAAAATTTGGCCAAAAGAGATTGAGCTCGTAAAAGAAACGGATGCTGCTTGGTATTTTGTTTCCCCAGTATTTGATCGTGGTACGGATCCTGAAATTGCAGAGTCACCTTTTATTGAAGGTGCCGCGGAGAAGGAATTGCTAGGCTATGTTCGTGTATATTTTAGTAAAGATACATTGCATGCTCTTGAAAATAGTATTTTTCGGGTTAATCTTTCCGTCTCGCTACTGTTGTCTGCTTTGTTGGTAGTTCTTTTGTCGGCAATTACAGATCGTGTGACGAAACCGCTTAAAGATCTTTCGTATTTTATGCGCATGGCAGAAGAGGGTGATTTGAAAGTACGCTCTAAAATATGGGGGCCGAAAGATATCATTGTTATGCAACATGCCTTCAACACGATGATACATGCGTTGGCTGATAGAGAAGAAAAACTCGAATCTGCGCGCAATGCTGCCATGGAATATGCGCATGCAAAAGGTGAATTTGCAGCCAATGTAAGCCATGAGTTGCGCACACCCTTGAACGGTATTTTAGGCATGCTTGAGATCCTTAAAGATACTGAGTTGAGTCCAAAGCAAGAAGAGTATGTTTCTGTTGCGCATGATTCGGGCAATGCATTATTCGAATTAATAGATGACATATTAAATTTCTCGAAAATTGACTCTGGTAAAGCATCTATAGAGTATGAGTTATTTAATTTGCGTGAAACCTTAGATGATATCGTCGGAATTCTAACGGGCCAGACTCAATCTAAAGAACTCGATATAGCTTATTTGGTAGATAAAGATGTGCCAGCGAACATGCATGGCGATGTAAGTCGTATTCGTCAGTTACTGCTAAATCTTGCCGGCAATGCAATTAAATTTACCGATCATGGTGAAATAGGTTTGCGCATTAAAAATGTTACCAATGGAGCAAAAAACTTACGCTTACGATTTGAAGTGATAGATACCGGGGTAGGGATCGCTGATGAAGCTCAAGATAAAGTATTCGAAGCTTTTCAGCAGGCTGATGCTTCAACCACTAAAAAGTTTGGTGGTACGGGACTAGGTCTTGCAATTTGCAGCCAACTGGTGGAGGTGATGAATGGGGATATAGGCGTTGAAAGTAGCCTTGGTAATGGCAGTACGTTTTGGTTTGAGCTGCCCTTTAAAGACACTGTGGCAAGCGAGGTTGTTGAAACGAAGCAAACTACCGCGGCAGGATTGCGAATTTTTGTTGTAGATGATAGTGAAATTATCCGTGCGAATTTGCAGCAAACATTTGAAACTTGGGGTGCTTACTTTTCAAGTGCGGCAGATGGCGACGAAGCTATTGAAATTTTACGCAAAGCTACTCAAACACATCGTTCATTTGATGTGGCATTTATTGATGAAATTATGCCTGGAATAAATGGTATCGAACTCATTCGCAATATTGTGAAAGATGCGAAAATTGCGCCATTAAAATTAGTTTTAATGACTACACAAAAAAATCCGGATGCATTTGTTGATCGGTTTAGAGAGATTGACGCCCATATCAAAAAGCCAATTCGCCAATCACATCTTTTTGATGGCATCGCAGAGCTGCTTAATTCTTCTTTAGAAGTGAATGCGATTAAACAAGTTCATAAGCGTGAGAATTCTAAGTCTATCAAGGAAAAACCAAATTTCAATGCAACGTTGTTAGTGGTTGAAGATAACCGTGCTAACCAGCAAGTCGTACAAGCAATGTTGGAGCGACTGGGATGTAGAAGCTCAATTGCGGCAAACGGTTTTGAAGCATTAAAGTTACTTGAGAGTGCGAAATTTGATGCAGTATTTATGGATTGCAATATGCCTCAAATGGATGGCTATGAAGCAACGCAAAAAATACGACAAATGGGGACAGCCGTGGCACAGATCCCAATTATTGCTATGACTGCAAATGTGCTTGATAAGGATCGTGAAAGATGTATTCAGGCTGGTATGGATGATTACACTTCAAAACCGATAAAATTTGATGTGTTGATTGCCAAGCTTGAGCGTTGGTTGAAATTACCGGAAGAGCATTATGCAGATCTCGATTCTACTGAGGAGTTGATAGGTCGTGAGGTACTTGCGGATACCAGTGAGATAAATGCAATAGACGATGGCGTGATTGCCGAGCTGCGCGAAAACATTGGTGATGGCTTTGACAACATGGTTGAAGTGTACATTGAAGATATGGGGATTCTATTGCGTTCTCTTGAGAAGAGTGTGTTAGAGAAAGATTCGAGTGGGTTAACTCATTACGCACATAGTATTAAGGGCAGTAGTTCTAATTTTGGCGCAAGTCGTTTAAGACATATTGCGAAACAACTTGAAGATATTGGGCGTAGCAATACTACTAAGGGTGCACGCAATCTTGTGCAATTATTATTTGTTGAGGCGGATGTCGTAACCAATGACCTTAAGAAAGAATTAGGCAGGAATAAAGACGATACTTTGCTGTCACAGCCTAGTACTGAACGTATTCTTATTGCAGAAGATGATCGAAGTAGTCGCCTGGCTTTGCAAAGTGTATTGGTTAAGGAGGGGTATGAGGTTGAAGCAGTTACGGATGGGGCGGAGGCGGTATTATGTTGTGAAAAGCTAATGCCAGATTTAATATTGATCGATGCGCTCATGCCTAATTTGAATGGTTTTGAGGCGTGTAAAAAAATCCGCATGCTAAAAGACAGTAGTCATGTGCCGATACTTATCGTTACCGCCTTAGATGATGAAGAATCAATTGAGCAGGCATTTAATTCTGGGGCAACAGATTATATTCCAAAGCCTATTCACTTTTCGGTGATGCGTCAGCGCATATCGCGCTTGTTAAAAGCCAGCCGTGCGGAAGTTCATGTGCGTGAGCTTGCCTACAATGACTCACTAACGGGTCTACCTAATCGCACTATGTTTATCGATAAAATGCATGAGCTATTGAAAAAAGTGCGTCGCCGTTCTGAGATGTTGGCCGTTATGTTCCTGGATTTAGACCGTTTCAAATATGTTAACGACACTTTGGGTCACAGTGTTGGCGATATGTTATTGAAGTCTGTAGCTGAACGTATACTCAGTTGTGTTCGCTCTGTTGATACCGTTGCACGTTTAGGTGGAGATGAATTTACCTTGGTGTTTGATGGCATAGAAGATCAAAACGTCATCGCAAAAATAGCAGATAAGATTTGTCGCAGGATAAGCGAGCCTTATTCTTTTGTTGGAAAAGAAATATACGTAACGGCAAGCATAGGAATATCTCTGCACCCGCAAGATGGTGAAGATATTGGGCAACTTATGAGGCGTGCAGACACTGCAATGTTTAGGGCTAAAGAACGTGGCGGCAGTTATTTGTTTTATGAAAAAGAAATGGAAGTTCTGATTACGGATAAGCTGGAGACCGAGCGTGATTTGCGACTATCCATTGAGCGAGAAGAATTAGAGGTTTATTACCAGCCTAAAATTGATCTACAGACATCTAACATTAACGGCATGGAAGCTTTGGTGCGTTGGGAGCATCCTGAGAAGGGTCAAATTGGGCCAAATGAGTTTATACCATTAGCGGAAGAAGTTGGATTGATTTCTGAGATTGGTTTATGGGTGTTGATTACGGCCTGTGTGCAAGTTCAAGAATGGATTAAAAAAGGCCATGAACCCATTCCAGTTTCAGTAAATATTTCGGGTAGACAGCTTGAGAATAGTGAAATTGCTGCACAAGTTGCGCATGTGCTGGCACGTTCGGGTCTTAAACCTGAATATCTGGAACTGGAAATTACTGAAAGCACAATCATGAAACGCCCAGAGGAAGTTATCTCGATCTTGCATCAGCTAAAAGCAATGGGCGTAAAGCTTTCCATTGATGATTTTGGTACCGGCTACTCTTCGCTAAATTATTTGCGTAAATTCCCCATCGATATATTGAAAATTGACGCAACTTTTGTGCATGACATCACTGAAAATAATGAAGATCGCTTAATTGTTAAAGGCATCATTGCATTGGCAAAAAGTTTAAATCTTGGGGTGATTGCTGAAGGTGTAGAGACTAAAGAACAATTTGACTTGCTACGCGAAGAGGGTTGCGAATCCATCCAAGGTTTTTATATCGGCAAGCCTATGGCCAGTGGAGAATTTGAAAAGCAATTTATTTTAGTCGATCGGTCAAATATTGAGGTGTTGTCAAACTTCCGGAAATAACAATTAAAAATTGGATGTTATTCAACCGACTAGACTCCTTCTAATTTCTCGCCCATTTCGTTTTTGTCTGCGACCTTAAATAGCCCCTACCAGCACACAGTTTTGCTTGGCTCAATGCAGCTATTATAAGGCTTGGAGGTATCACGTATAGACCCATCAAAACCAAATTAAAGGTGTGTTTTGCTATTCATCTCAACTGATTATTGGTATAAATAACAAAACACACGCAAAAGCTTGCAAATTTAGTTTGCTAGTGTAGGTTAGCCTTCTTGTTAGAACCGCTATATAGGTGTTGACCGTCCAGCGGAAAAGGGGTTAAAGGAAATAACAGCTGGCGAATATGATGTATCTGGGTTTAGGCCAAGATCGATCGAATTCAATATAAGAGTTTGGCGCATCTAAAATATAATAATACTTACTTGAAAGATGGAGCGAAGGGTTTGAATATTTAGCATGGATACATTTCCTAGTCTTTTCCAACAACAAGCTAGAACACGTAATTCAGATACAGCTATTCGCTTAAAGCGACATGGGTTATGGGAAAGCTGGACATGGGGTCAAGCGGACATAGCCGTTCGTGAAGCAGCTTGTGGCTTAGCGGCTAATGGCCTTAAGTCGAATGATAAACTTGCCATCATTGGCGGCAATATTCCCGAACTGTATTTTGCAATGATTGCAGCCCAATGTTTGGGTGCAGTGCCCGTGCCAATTCATCCAGATTCAAGCTCAAAAGAATTGGTATTCTCCCTAAATGATTGCGAAGCAAAAATTGCCATGGTGCAAGATCAACAACAAGTTGATGCTTTAATGGAACTACGGGGTCAATGTCCAGGCTTGACAGAAGTGATGTATAAAGATGGTCGAGGCATGCAAAGCTATGATGTTTCTAATCTATCAAGCTTTGAGCGACTACGATATGTCGGCAATAAGTTTAGCGCAGAGCATCCACAGTTTTTTGAAGAGGAAACTGCAAAAGTTACTCAAGACACGAATGCGTTTATCCTTTATACCTCTGGTACTGGCGGGCATGCACGTGGTGTTGTGCATACACATAATACCTTGATCAATACGGGTAAAGCCTTTGCCGACTCCGAGGAAATTCAACAAGACGAACAAGCGCTTGCCTTCATACCAATCTCTTATGCGGCAAGTTCGTTGTTCGTATATACACTTTGGTTGTTAAAGGGCTTCACCATTAATT
>JAPUHH010000151.1 GCA_027297825.1 Gammaproteobacteria bacterium | reverse complement strand
AGGGGAACCATGAAAAAACTAATCCTTACCACACTTTTATTAGTCCTAAGCACGGTCAGTAATGCAGAGGGTAGAGCTTCTGAACCCACCTTCTGTGAATGGTTAGGAGACTCGGCATTTACGGTCGCCCAAAATCGAGACAATGGAATCGAAGAATATGACTTGATTGGTAAAGTTTTATCAGAAGGTAAAAGTTATGGAGAGCAAAGTATTGTGATTCCACTCATTGATCGGGTGTACGGGATTGAAAAACAGTTAAGTCCTGGCAAAATTACGTTTATTGAAAAGCAACAATGCATGTTGAAATTAGCGAACTATTTGCCATAGCTAAAATAAAAATTATGGGCGTTATAGGTGATTGATAGCATGAATTTAATTAGCGTTACATTGAGCTGGATATACCAAGGTATGTTAATGAGTACTAGATCAATCGTCTTACTTATCCTAGTTTTCGCATTAATAGGGTTAGTCATTTTATTTTTTTCTTTATATCAATTTCGCTATTTTACGCAAAATTATATAGCACGATCTCATAACCGAAGCACTTTAGCTGACTCTTAGAAAGTACGTTGAATATCCACTTATGACCGAAAGGAGACATAGGTTGGAAATTTTAAGAATTTATTCTGGTATGACTGTTAATGACCCGGAGCGGATAATCGATTAGTATATGCTGGCTTGATATTAATTATATAAGTACATTTGCGAGATAAATATATGTTTATGGAGCTAGATTTCCAACTAGTTATCGATAAGACAGCTTCAGTTTAATTCAACGTTCTTCATTCCGTCTAACATATCTCTTAACAAATTAGACAGGTATTCCTAGGATGGTTGGTAAAGCCTTACGTAATTTTCTAAACCTTGAAGCTGCGAGTGGGATCCTGTTAGTAATCGCTGCGGTACTAGCTATCATCTGTGCCAATTCTCCGCTGGCGCCTTACTACGACAAATTACTAGGTATTACAGGTGAATTACGCATAGACGAATTCAGCGTTGCTAAACCAGCGCTGCTATGGATAAACGACCTTTGGATGGCGATATTCTTCTTTTTAGTCGGACTGGAACTCAAACGGGAACTCGTAGAAGGTGAACTATCAGACAGGTCTCGGATTATTTTACCGGTCGCCGGTGCAATCGGTGGAATGTTAGTGCCAGCTTTGATTTACGTCTGGTTCAACTCAGGTGATGCAGTGGCGATGAACGGCTGGGCCATTCCGGCTGCCACCGACATCGCGTTTGCTTTGGGGGTGTTGGCTTTACTCGGGAGCCGGGTGCCTTTAGCACTCAAGGTGTTTTTAGTGTCGCTAGCAATCATCGATGATATCGGCGCCATTATTATCATTGCACTGTTCTACAGCGGGCAGTTGTCTCAGATTTCTCTGGTGATTTCCGCCATTTGCCTGATTGCCTTGTTCGTTTTGAATCGACGCGGTGTTGCCGATATTCCCACTTATATTTTCGTCGGCGGATTTCTGTGGTTAGCGGTACTTAAATCTGGTGTTCATGCGACCCTGGCCGGGATGGTTCTGGCGTTTTTCATCCCACTTCGAGATCCAAACAATCCGGAGTTTTCGCCAGTTAAACATCTTGAGCACAGCCTGCATCCCATAGTCGCGTTCTTTATATTGCCGGTGTTTGCCTTCGCCAATGCCGGTGTTTCTCTTCAAGGTATATCTCTGGCGACACTGACCGAATCTGTGCCCATCGGGATTGCCAGTGGTCTTTTCATCGGCAAACAATTAGGGATTTTCCTTTTTTGTTGGTTGGCCGTTGCTTGTGGCTTAACCCGGTTACCTGAAGGTATCGATTGGAAGTCTTTATATGGTGCCGGAATTTTGTGCGGAATCGGCTTTACCATGAGTTTGTTTATTGGCGGCTTGGCGTTCGAGCAGGCAGGCGGAGGTAACATGATGGATGATAGACTCGGTATTCTCACAGGTTCTCTGTTATCCGGCATATTTGGTTATTTATATTTGCGTTTCGTTCTACCCGTGGAAAAATAATCACGACCACAAATCTATATTCCGGTTTGCGAATAACGAAATTGAGGAGAACGTGAGACATCCACTTTAAAGATCAGATCAGTTAGTAGCAGTTCTTCAATGTGCTAAAGCATAGGATTGTTAGTGAAAACCTGCCTACTCTATCCAAGTCATTACTACCACCTATGTAAATCTTGAACGTCTGCTATCGATCTAAAGTGGACGTTCGTCTATTGTCGATATTCGATCTCTGTCGAGATGTTAAGCGACAATTAGGTGCTATAATTCGCTGTCAATCCGGTAATAAAATCTACCACCTTGAAAATAATAATAAGGAGAATCGAATGAAATTACTGCTTACCTCAACACTTTTCTTTGCATTTTTAATCACAAATGCGTCCGCTCATGAAATACCAAATACGCTTGATCAAATAAAGCAAACAGGCAAAATTAGAATTGGGCACCGCGAGTCTGAGCCACCTATGTCTTTTTTAGATAATGATGCTAATCCGGTAGGTTACTCAATTGATTTATGCAAGCGTATCGTTGCCGGTGTGAAAAATGCAATTGGTAAAGAAGTTAAAATTGAGTACGTTCCTGTAACTGCAAATAGCAGATTCACTGCACTGGTTGAAAACAAAATCGATATTTTATGTGGCTCCACCACTAAAACCTTGTCACGAAGCAAGCTAGTTGGCTTTACTCAACTTACATTTGTTACTGGCGCATCATTTATGACCCTAAAGGGAGGAGAGTTTAATGAACTCTCTGCATTAGATGGCAAAAAAGTAGGTGTAGTCCGTGACACCACAACCATTGAAACGCTAAAGCTCATGCTAAAGGAAACATTGACGGATGCAGAAGTTGTTTCATTTAATTCAGCTGCTGAGGCGCTGAATTCGCTGCGCAAAGGTGAGATTGCTGCGTTTTCATCTGATCAGGTGGTGTTGATTGGTTTAGTGCTCACCGCAGAAGATAAGGATAATTTTACAATTTCTCCTCAAGTCTTTTCCTTTGAGCCATTTGCTCTAGCCGTAAAACGCAACGATGCCGATTTCAGACTGGTTGTTAATAGTGTCCTATCAAAACTATACCGTACTCGTCAAATAGATCAGTTATATGACAAGTGGTTTGGTGGATTTTCTAAAAAGAGGCCGCCACTACATAACGCGCTGTATCAACTAAATGCTACACCCGAATAAGCGGTAAGAATATCTGCCTAGTTACTGTGACGTGCCAGAATGTGGACAACTATTCTGGAGAAAGTATAGAGCAAGTTTTGCTAATTATTTTGCAGGCAAACAAGCCGAATCAACTAAAGCAGATATTAATGTAGATTTTTGAAGAAACATACATTTGAGAGTTAAATTAGGGAGACATCAGGTTTGAATTTTTAAAACAAAGCTGTTTAATGTCTGCTAACGACCCAAAGCGGACATTTCCAGTTAATGAAATTAATTTTATTATGCAGCCTGCTAACGAAGATTGGATTGAGGTGGTTAAGGAAGTATGAATAATGATTCAATGGCCACAGAAGAGCACAATAAAATAATTATTGAGCTTAAAAGGGAATATGAAACTTTAGAAAAGTCATTTTGGGTTACTGTTAGTTTTTTATTAGCAGTAATAGCTCATCTCCTATATAACGACTGGTTTCTAACTATCGGTATTCTAATAGGCGTATTCTTCTTAGGTTGGAGATTTCTTGCTAAAAGGCCATTTACAAATAATTCTAGAATAGAAATGGGTAATCTTAATGACCGCTAATGACCCAAAGCGGACATTCAGGTATTGATAAATTTTTGAACTAGACTACCAATTCGCCAGGCACTCCGGTCTTATTGTGAAAATTAAACTACCTGTATATCTAACATAAATTCATTAACTACCTGATGATAATTAAATATACAAAGCACATGCTATTTTGCTTGCTGATTATTTTTTCGTCACAAACCACATTTGCTGAAAATACAACTGCTATACAAAGTCGAAACTGCGAGGAATCAACTAGTGAAGGAGTGTTGTCGGTTAATAAAAATAATTTTACACCAGAAGAACAAGAAGGAATCGAAGTTCTTATAAATGGAGGAGATGTTGATAACCTATGTGTAGATTCCGATACTATTTCGTACATGAGAAATGTTTACGTCACCGCTGGTAGAACTCCACAGTTTGACAAACGTGTAACCACTAGTGTCGAGACATATTTTTCTATATCTAGAGTAGGTCTTAATGTCAGATCGTATGGGAGAGAGCCTGTATTATCAGGGACCCCTGTCGTAAGAATTGAAGGTGATATTACAAGAGAGCTAAAGGGAAGCTTCGATGAATATTCAATAACTGTGCGTAGGGATCTTGAAAGAAACTTTCACAGGAGAGAACGTGGAAACAGAACAAACTTTCCTGTGCTAGGCAATTTCTCTCCATCAAAAATTTCGGCTGCGTTCCGTGTGCTATCTAAAAATTAAACTAATTAGGAAAGCAATCGACTGACCGCTATTGGCCGTAAGCAGACATTCATTTTTAAACATAATGTTTTTATAAGATAATTTATTTAGATTGTTAATTCTATATGGAATACGGTAGATTTAATTAGTGCAAAATCTGTTAACCAGGAATCAAGTGTATTATGCATAAGATTACGCTAATAGTCCTAATCACTTTTATATGCACCGGTTGTGCAAGCATTAGTAGAGGCGTTACGGAAGGTGTATTAGGCAGTAGGAGTGGTGATAAAGAAGATGTTAGGGGGTGTTCAATACGGGGTTCTAAATTCCAGGGACTTCAATCGTATCTGCATCCTCAAAAATCCATAACAACTAGTGACGGGGCGATAGACAGACATCCCACCCTGAAAGTTTTGATGGTGCATGGCATTGGAGAGCACTTGCAAGGATATTCGACTCGAATTGCAGAAAATCTATCACAAGCTTTGAGCCTAAATGTGGTCGAGGCCAGGTTTAAAGATATCTCTATTACTCATCCTGCTTTCCCCGATCAGGATCTTGGTAAATTACGTATACATCGTTTTACCAATAAACAAGAAACTAAGGAGATGCTCTTTTATGAATTAACCTGGTCATCAATCTCAAGTGATGAAAGGGAAATTATTGCTTATGACGATTCAGGTGAACATTCTTTTCGTCGCGCAACTATTAATAACACGATGAAGGGATTTATGAATAGTCATGTGTCATATCCACTCATCTATTTGGGTAAGTCACAAGCAAAAATTCAACTTGCAGTCGTCAGCTCGTTTTGTTGGATGTTAAGTCGAGATTGGCAAACCCTAGATCAACATACACAAGAATCGTGTGATACAAATCAAAGTGATAACTTTACAGAGCTAGATGATGAATTTGCATTTATTACTCACAGCATGGGAAGCCGTATTGTCACTGATTCTTTACAAGAGTTGACCAGGCATTTGGAACAAAGAATTAAAAGCAATCCAAATGATCAATTAGTAAATGTTTTTGAATACTTACAAAAAAAACAAATTCCTGTGTTTATGCTGGCAAATCAGCTTCCGCTATTACAACTTGGTCGAGAAATTCCAGATGTAACCAATCAATATGTTGACTATTGTACAAATGAAGGCATTAATCACAACAAGCGTTTCTTTAGAGAACTCACCATTGTTGCATTTAACGATCCCAACGACATACTCAGTTATGACGTGCCTCCCAAATTTGTTGATAACTTTATGGATTCAAGGCTGTGCATCAATTTTATCAACGTAACCATCAATATTGCAGAGGTTGTGGACTTATTCAGGTTGGGTACATTTGCTAATCCCGCAGTGGCTCACCGAGATTATGAAGATGACGAACGTGTGATAGGTATCATTACACAAGGAATTGAAGAGCAGAATATTGCTCCAATTGTTGAGGAACGTTGTACTTGGCTTGAAACTCGATGAAGATTACTTTGTTGTGTAAGTCTAGATGGTTCTAAAAAATAGCTAATTAAACTTATTGCGATGAATTTACAAGGGAAAATAATTAATTAAGAATATTGACGTGATCTGAATAATTAAATGTCTGCTTAGTTTTATGCATCAAAGAGTTTTATAATTGTTCTAAAATCAAATAGCAATGTAGTAAAATTATTATTCACACTACAAAGACATATATAATCAATGATTAGTCGCCTCATTAACTGGACAGTGAAGGTAATATTTTCGTTGCTCGTTATTCTGGCGACGATCATATTAGTGCGCGCATTTGACGCAAGGAGATTTCCTGATTTAAGTAGTTGGCACCGCCCAATTATTGATAGTGAGTTCTCTGTTGATGCGAGCAAACATATCACCACCCTGCAAGATTATTTAGAGCTTGAGGAAAAAGTGTTTGATGAAATTAATCGTGAGATTTATCAAAGCCATCCACCCAATACACTATTACCTCTAAGTCGATATTCAAGCGGCAGTCGGGTAGATCCTGAAAACTTTGACCAGAATTGGAATCGCAGTTTTGAATTAACACCCAGTCATATACGTGGTGGAGCGTTGATGATTCATGGGCTGACAGATTCACCATACAGTATGCGTCACCTGGCTAAATTATTTCAGTCGAATGGTTTTTATGTGCTTTCACTTAGAATGCCCGGTCATGGCACCATTCCCGCTGAACTCATAGATGCTACTTGGCGCGATTGGATGGCTGCGACATACATTGGTGCTAAACATGTACGTTCGAAACTACAAAAACAACTGCCTTTTTATATTGTTGGCTATTCAAATGGAGGCGCCCTTGCAATCAAGTACACGCTTGAGGCTATTGAAAAACAAGCATTACCCAAGCCGGACAAGCTAGTACTTCTGTCTCCTATGTTGGGGGTTACTTTTTTCTCAAGGTTTACAGACTGGCATAAAGTGCTCAGTTGGATACCTTATTTTGAAAAATTTCGCTGGCTTAATGTGCTGCCAGAATTTGATCCCTTTAAATATAACTCGTTTCCAAAAGCCGCTGGCAAGCAGACTTTTTTACTCACTCGTGAAATCAATAAACAGTTAATTAAATTTACAAAAACAGGTGAAATAGAACAACTGCCACCTATGCTGACATTCCAGTCTCTGGTGGATGCAACGGTTTTGACCTCGGCGATTGTGAACCGGCTATATAGTCGAATGACTGTAAATAATAGTGAACTTGTTTTGTTTGATGTTAACAGGTTATCTAAATTAGATGAATTCTTGCATCAAAGACATAACGTATTATATAAAAAAATTACACAAGCAGATCATTTGCCGTATACATTGACGATTGTAACGAATATTAATGAAGAGTCTCGTCAAGTAATGGCTAAAACTTGGACACCACAGAAGCAGCAACAAACTGTAGAAAGTCTTGGTCTTGAATGGCCCAGTAAAATATTTTCCTTGTCACATATCGCCATTCCATTTCCTGAACACGATAATCTTTATGGCGCAGTAGGGCCGAATATATCGAATAATTATATTAATATTGGCACCTTCTCACCCCGAGGAGAACGCGGTATTTTGACTGTTCCCATCAATATTTTAATGCGCCTTAGATATAACCCTTTTTTTGGCTATATAGAGCAACGCATATTGGATTTTACTGAAGAATAATGATTTTACACTGCTGGTGATGTCAGTGATACAAAGGGAACTAATGTGTGATATTAGCCAGGCTAGAACATAGAAAATTAGATTTTTCTCTAACTATAGTTTCCATTTCGATAGTTATTATTAGAAGTCGACTTTTCTATAAAATAATAGCGCACAATGGAGAACTGTTACTAAAGCAAAAA
>JAPUHH010000150.1 GCA_027297825.1 Gammaproteobacteria bacterium | reverse complement strand
TAATACTGCCTCATGAATGGTTCTGGTTCATAATGTACCGCATTAGTTTGTTAATGTCATAGATAATGAAAGTAGAGATACGCGATACAAATTTTGATCCCTGGCATGAAGCGCGGCTTTATCAAAAGCAATACTTAAACCAACAAGGGAAATATGGTGCAACCACCGTGTTTATTGGCACGATGCGTGATATGAATGAAGGGGATAAAGTCAGCTCAATACTTTTGGAGCATTACCCTGAGATGACGCAAAAACATTTGGAGAAAATTGCGCAACAAGCACTAGATAAATTTGAAATTTTAGATGTATTAATCCTGCATCGCATAGGTAAAGTGTTTCCTAACGATGCAATGGTTTGTGTGGTGGTGTGGTCTGCACATCGTGCGGCTGCATATGAGGCGAATCGATTGATTATGGAAGATTTAAAATCAAAAGCACCATTTTGGAAGAAAGAAAGTTTAGAAGAGCAAGATCGTTGGGTTGAAAAAAATACACCCGGTTAAGTATAAAACAATTTTACACTATCGCTTCGAAGGGGAGCACTTGTACCGAGTCACCTATTTCAACGTCAGAAGAATCCGTAGGTAGGATAATAAAGCAGTTTGCATTTGACATGGAACGTAAAATCCCAGAGCCTTGCGCTCCCGTTTTTATTACTTCGTAATTACAAACTGTTGGATCTGAATGTTCTATTCTTGTTAAAACACCACGCTGGTATTCAATGCGTCCAGGTCGTTTTCGTAATTGTGTATTGCTTGTTGCATTAATAATTAAGGGTTCATGATAAGCACTTCCCATCATCTTTTTAAGTGCAGGCTGCACAAACATATAAAATGTCACCATTACAGATACAGGGTTTCCAGGTAGACCGAAAAACCATGCATCCTTAATTTTTCCAAAGGCTAGGGGTCGTCCTGGTTTCATGGCGACTTTCCAAAAATTAACTTCTCCAATACTTTCTAAAGTTTCTTTTACAAAGTCGGCATCGCCTACAGATACACCGCCTGACGTAATAACTACATCGGCACACAGAGCGGCTTTATTAAAGGCTTGTTTAATCGCGTCTTTTTTGTCTTTGATCACACCCATATCTATAATTTCAACACCTAGTCTAGCTAACATGCCATACAAGGTATAACGATTGCTGTCGTAGATTTGACCTTTTTCTAATACGCTGCCGACAGGCTGTAGTTCGTCCCCGGTGGAAAAAAATGCTATGCGTATTTTTTTAAGCACACGTACTTCACTAATGCCAACCGAAGCTAAAAGTCCTAACTCCGCAGGAGAAATAAAATTGCCACGTGTTAAGGTTATTTCACCTGTTGCAATATCCTCCCCAGCTTGGCGGACGTTTTGTCCTAACTTATTTGTATTATCAACTAGAATGTTACCTCCATCCTTTTGTACGTGCTCTTGCATGATGACGGTGTCGGTATTTTCAGGCATGGCGGCTCCCGTCATGATTCGAATACACTCGCCACTCTTTACGTTGCCTAAATATGGTCGACCGGCCCAAGCAGTACCGGCTACTACGAATGCTTGCTGGCCTTGCGAAGGTAGCTCTGCACCATCTATGGCATAGCCATCCATCGCGGAGTTAGTGTGTCCAGGGACATCAATTTTTGAACGTATTTCTTCGGCTATTATGCGTCCCAGTGCATCTCGAATGGGGAGTACTTCTGTTTTTGCGATGGGCTGTAGCCTAGTTAAAATTTGCTGCAGGGCTTGTTTGGCATCTAGAGAATTAGGGTCATAGTCATCCATGCAACTTGGGTCATGTTTTGGGCTGATGGTTGTCATATTGTATTTTCTAGATGGTACACCATATATTATAAGTATAATGTCATGATTACATGAACTCGAAGTGCTTGATTTAGTCCAACTAGTCTAAGCATTCAACAATTCTAAATTCCCCTATTATGAAATGTAAGCGTAACCCAATTTATTTTAGCGTATTGCAAACCTTGCGTATGGTTCTCTTAATATTAATAACAGGGAATTGCTATGCCGAGTGGCAGTCAGAAGATGCTGCCATTATGGGTACAACAATTCGTGTAGAAGTTTGGCATCCCGATGCAAAAGTAAGAGAGCAGGGGATTGCACAAGCGCTGGAGGAAATGGAGCGCGTCAATCGATTGATGAGTCCATACATTGAAGATAGTCAGTTATCTAAAATAAATACATACGCAGCGGAAGGGCCTGTAGAAGTTAATCGTGATCTGTACCTGTTGATTCAAAAGTCACTCGAATTCTCGGAACTTACCCATGGCGTTTTTGATATTACCTATGCCAGTGTTGGTCATTTATTTAATTATCGTAAACAAATCAAACCTAGCGAAGCAGAATTTGCCCATGCAAAAACCTTAATTAATTATAAATATATAGTTCTTGATGAAGGTCAGGCATCAGTCTCGTTTGCCAAACAAGGCGTAAAAATAGATTTAGGAGGCATTGCGAAGGGCTATGCGGTTGATCAAGCCATCGATCGTATTAGGACTTTAGGTATTGAGCATGCGCTGGTTTCAGCAGGGGGAGATACGCGTTTGTTAGGGGACCGCTTAGGTCGTCCATGGTTGGTGGGTATTCGTGATCCGGCAAATTCTGAAGACGTTATTGCGATGTTGCCACTACAAGATGAGGCTTTGTCGACCTCGGGGGATTACGAGCGATTTTTCATAGAGGATGGCGTCAGATATCATCACATCATTCATCCAAGTACCGGCAAATCGACCAATGAGGTTCGCAGTGCTTCAATTCTAGGTGCAGATGCCACCACCACCGATGCACTTTCTACAAGTGTCTTAATATTAGGGATTAAAGCGGGTTTGCAATTACTGAATGATCTACAAGGCATTGAAGGTGTAATGGTTGATCAGCAAGGCATGCTTTACTACTCCGAAGGTCTAAAGCAGGAAGAAGAGAAGTAATTTACGTAATCGTCATGATGCAGTCCTAACTAGCTGGAAATGTGACTTCTTGTCGCATTGTATCAAGCGAACTGGGCAATCCGCAGCTTGAAGTTAAATTAATACAAAGAGTGAAGCTTATAAACCTTGGTGCAGAAGATGTTCCATTTTATACCTTCAAGTATCCGATTGATTTCTATCCGGCCTAAATCAAACTGGGCTACAAAAGCGCCAAAAGTGTCGATTGAAGTTGATCGTTGTGGCAGCGGTTAGCGTATACCTATTTATTAGAATGAAGCATGACTAAAAATTAATAAAGATCTATAAAAACAATAATATATAATACTTTTCTAATATAACTTCTCAGCTAAGAGCATTTTGCTTAAAACCTACTAGCGCGCTTATAATTTTCTACACAACTTGTTCTGTTTGCTGTGCGTCTAGGCACGTGATGCCAGTCTATTGGGGTACAATATTCAATAGAAAACAACAAGGTTTAACCCTTACAGCTGGAGGATTTCTTGATGGCATTACTTGTGTGGTTATTGGCACTAGGTGGGTTGACGGTGGGCTTAGCTAGAGCAAAGTGGTCGTTTCCAATTTGGACGCTAGTATTGATCGGTGCGCTGATACTACTAACTTTATTTGGATTTTTAGGAGGTATTGCTGCTTTGATTATCTGGGCGCTTTTCTTCGTGGTGGCGCTTCTGAATGTCTCAAGCTTGCGTATCAAATTCTTAAGCAAACCGATGTTTGGGTATATCAAGAAGGTTTTGCCTCCTATGTCAGATACCGAACGCGAGGCCATTGAAGCGGGCACTGCGTGGTGGGAAGCTGAGCTGTTTCAAGGAGATCCTAATTGGGAGAAATTGTTAGAATACAAAACCTCTGAACTATCCGCTGAAGAGCAGGCCTTTTTAGATGGACCTGTAGAAGAATTTTGCCAGATGATCGATGACTGGGAAATCACTAATGATCTCGATGATTTACCACCTAAAGCTTGGGAATTTCTTAAGAAGAATAAATTCTTTGGCATGATCATTCCAAAAAAATATGCTGGCCTAGAATTCTCAGCAATTGCGCATTCATCGGTGGTGATGAAGATATCCACACGTAGCGGTACTGCGGGCGTATCGGTAATGGTGCCTAATTCATTGGGGCCAGCAGAGCTATTACTGCATTATGGTACAGAAGAACAAAAGGATCATTATTTGCCGCGTTTGGCGGTGGGTAAAGAAATTCCATGTTTTGCATTAACTGGGCCCAGTGCCGGTTCAGATGCGGGTGCGCTTCCAGATACAGGCGTAGTTTGCAAAGGCATGCATGATGGTAAAGAAGTATTAGGATTGCGTTTAAATTGGGAAAAACGCTACATTACCCTCGGCCCAATAGCGACGGTCTTAGGTCTTGCGTTTAAAGCCTACGACCCAGATGGATTGTTAGGCGAGGAAGAAGATCTTGGCATTACTTGCGCGTTGATTCCTACTAGCACTCCAGGAGTAAACATTGGCAATCGACATAAGCCGCTGAATTCTGCATTTCAAAATGGGCCAAATTCAGGCCAAAACGTGTTTATCCCCATGGAATGGGTTATTGGCGGTCAAGAACAGATTGGTAATGGTTGGCGAATGTTGGTCGAATGTTTGTCTGTTGGGCGCGGTATTTCATTACCTGCTTTGGGCGCGGGTTCAGGCAAGTTTGCAAGCTATATGACCGGTGCTTATGCACGCGTACGTAAACAATTTAACGTATCGATTGGTAAGTTTGAAGGCGTAGAAGAAGCTTTGACGAGAATAGGAGGTTTAACTTACATGATGGAAGCCGGTCGCAGGTTAACGGCATCGGCAATAGATCATGGGGAAAAACCTTCTGTCGTCACGGCAATTCTTAAATACCACAATACAGAGGGCATGCGTCAGGTCATTAATGATGCCATGGACGTCCACGGCGGACGTGGAATTTGCATGGGGCCAAGTAATTATCTTGCTCGCGCTTATCAATCCATACCGATTAGCATTACGGTGGAAGGCGCGAATATTTTAACGCGCAGCTTAATTATTTTTGGCCAAGGTGCAATGCGTTGTCATCCGCATTTAATTGATGAGGTAAATGCAGCTTCAAATCCAAATCAGGAAGAAGGGCTACAACAATTTGATCAAGCATTATTCAAACATCTAGGTTACGCAGTGAGTAATGGTGCTAGATCCTTTTTATATGGCTTAAGTCGCAGTCGACTCGCTCCCAGTCCAATTGAAGGTCCTACCAAAGGCTACTTTAAACGTTTAGCAAGGATGAGCGCTAGTTACGCATTTGTTTCTGATTTTGCTATGTTGTTTTTAGGTGGTGGATTAAAGCGTAAAGAAAAACTCTCGGGTCGTTTTGCAGATGCACTCAGCTACATGTATTTAAGCTCGGCCATATTAAAACGCTTTGAAGATACAGGACGTCCAGCTGAAGATTTACCGTTAGTTGAATGGAGTACAAAATATTGTCTTTACAATGTGCAAGCTGCCTTAGATGAGATCTTACGAAATTTCCCATCTGTTATTGTTGGACAAATACTCCGCTTCATTGTTTTCCCAACAGGAAGAAGTTTGCGTTATCCAAATGACAGAGTCGGGCATGAAGTCGCGAAAATGTTAATTGAACCTTCCGAGGCAAGAGATCGACTCACAGATGGGATATTCAAAAGTACAAATCGCGAAGACTCTATCGGATGTGTTCAATACGCATTTAATGCAGTGATTGCCGCAAGAGAGGCTGAGCGTAAACTTAAAAAAGCACGCATACGCCCGCCTGAGTTAGGCCGACCAAACAATTGGTTAGGTGATGCGGTGACGCAAGGGGTAATAACGGAACAAGAAGCGAAATTGGTAGAAGAGGCGCGTAGCGCAACACGTGATGCAATTATGGTGGATGATTTCCCGCCCAATCAAAAAGCTGCCGCTAAAAAGCCAACACGAAAAACTACACGTAAAGCTGCCAGCAAAGCAGATAAAGAAGCGGCTTAATATAATAATAAATAATCATTGCGAGCGACGTGCACGGCAGAGTATTTTCTCGTCATTGCGAGCATAGCGAAGCAATCTATATATGATTAATATGGGAATAGTTTAAGTAATAGAGGTTGCCAAATGTCGGATGTTGAACTAGGCGGTGTCATTAAACGGCTCGAAAATTTCGAGCCGTTTAAAATGATGGAAGTAAAAATTTTAGAGCTTTCACCAGATTGGCGCAAAATTCGCTTACTACTTCCTTTATCTAAAGCTGCTATGAATCATCAAGGCACGATGTTTGGGGGATTCATCGCATCCCTTGCAGATCCGATTGCAGCGCTTGTATGCGGTAAATTGTTTCCAGGTTATGCGGCATGGACACGCAATCTAAATA
>JAPUHH010000015.1 GCA_027297825.1 Gammaproteobacteria bacterium | reverse complement strand
TAGATCGTGTGATTGGAATGCACGCTGGGAAATTAAAAGGCGAGGCTTCTTCAGCTTTATTAATGCATCTAAAGCAATAAGGATTATTTTCTTTTGGACATAGGATTTATCTTCATTAATGCGATCGTTGTGGCCTGTATCTATGGTTTGATTGCAATTGCTGTCTCTATTACATGGTCGAGTCTGGGATTACTTAACTTAGGTTATGGATTCATTTTTTCATTTGCAGGATACGGCGCCTACCTTATGTCGCGAATGCTCTCTGACAACACAGTGGTAGTACTATTAGCCGGTGTTTTAACTGGCGCTCTCGGCGGCATCATCATTTGCCTGTTGGTATTTATTCCGCTTCATGATAAGCCAAATTATACTCTAAGAGGCATGGTTGGAACGCTTGCGATTAGCTTAATGGGGTCACAAGCTTTGTTATGGTGGTTTGGTCCTAAAAACAAAGCACTTCCAGAGATATTTGGATATTGGAAGATTTCAATTGGAGGAACCGTTTTAACGTCCGATAAAATTGGTATTGTTGTTTGTTCGATTATAATGCTAATTTTTGTTGTACGTTGGATGAAATCCAGCAGACGTGGCTTGGAAATTAGGGCCATGATGATGAATCCTCATGCTGCATCCATTGTCGGTATTGGTATAAGACGAACCGGGTTTTACGTTATGGCAATAACCGGTGCATTGGCAGGTCTTTCATCGGTACTTCTTTCTCAAACTTACTATATATCACCTTTCAGTGGAATTACGCCTTTAATTAAAGGCGTAAGCATTGCGCTATGTGGTGGACTTGGAAGTGTTCAAGGTGCAGTGATTGCAGCAATTATACTTGGGATTACTGAAGCACTTACCTCAAGGTTGCTAGGCGGACAGTATGTGTTAATCACACAGTTTTTGGTGATCATAACGATCTTAATTATAAAACCAAGAGGAATCGCTGGTATTCTAGATAAGGCGCGAGAACAGTGAGTGCAGGCGATATTAAAAAGGAACACTATACGTGGAAAAGCCCGTTGGCTGTATGGGGAGCAAAGGGTCGAAACTATGAAGTTCCAACCATACGAGTAGAAGATCCAAGATCTATATGGGATAAAAACACCTCCTATAAAGTTCCGTTGAATAAAGTTGGAAGACTTAAATATATACATAAATGGGCAAATCACGGGAGCCGACTTTGGCAGAGACGCAGATGGTGGCCAACAAGAAGAACATTGTTACTGATGCGAGGCCAATACAATAGAAAAACGCTGAAAGCTCAAAAAATAATCGTAGATAAAAGGCCAATATATTGGGTTATTGCCCTGCTGGCTTTAGCCGCAGCTCCTTTGTATCTTCCCTCGAGCTTACAAAACACACTTCTAACTGCTGGAGCTATTTTCGGAATTTTTGCTGCAATAAACGTTTGCTGGACATTAATTATTGGAACAGCCAGTATTTTTTCACTTGCAAGTTATGCTGTTGTCGGGGTTGCTGCCTTCTGCACTTCATGGCTGTCGATAAATTTAGGATTTCCTTGGTGGACATTACCTATTATAGGGATGGCAGTTGGGTTTATTTTTGGAGGAATTATTGCATTACCTGCAATGCGTCTAGATGGATTTTATTATGCGCTGCTAACCCTAGGATTAAATGAACTCTGTAGAGTTTATGTCGTAACCTCTAAAGAATTTGGTTCCGCCTCCGGTGGATTATACGGTGCTTCAACATACATAAATTCGGATTGGCCGCCACTAACACAGTCCATTGTTTCGTACTATGGTGCATTCGCTTTGTTGCTTGCTTCACTTTTCCTTTTCAGATTTGTAGATGGGAAACAGCTTGGCAGGATATTGAAAATGGCACCAGAAAAAAGAGAAGCATTCGCAGAAGCAATAGGTGTTAACTACAAAAAAGCTAGAGTAACTGTTTTTCTTATTTCTTCTGTTGCGCTTGGATTTATTGGGGGGTTTTATACGGCTCAATACAGAGGGGTAGCTTATGCAATATTCAGCTTTGATACCATTCTTTTAGGCCTGGCAATGCTTACGATTGGAGGGATAGGAAGAGCAGAAGGAGCCGTTGCCGGAACACTTATCGTTGTTTTTCTTAATAATGTTTTAATCAGCCTAGGGCCAATTAGACACATAATGATAGGAATATTGATGCTACTCGTTGTTCTATTTTTGAATAATGGCATATTTGGCATGAAAAAACAGTTTTGGGCATGGCGAGATAAAAAGAAGGGAGAATGGAGGTCGAGTCGTACCGAAAAAGGTGGTGAGGCATTACCCGAAGAAGCTACCGAAACTGACGATAAAGATTTTCTTTATCACCGACGCTTCGACATGATGCAAAGAGATTATCTCAAAACGTTAGTCTGTGATGAAGTGGTTGAAGAACATAAAAATAAGCCTCTTGGGCAACATAGTGAAGCACTGGAGAGACTCTTGCTTTACTTTCGCCGCGTCCCTCAAATAGATAAATATGCAATTAAACGTGATGGACAATCTAAAATTTTTAAAATTGTAGCGTTCTCTGGTATTAGGGGTACATCACCGCGATTAGTCGAGGATAAAGAATACGAAACCATGGAAGACGCCTATCACGGTGTATTTTTAAGACGCATTTATGATTTATTAGAATCATAAAAAATTAATTATTGATTATTACTAAACATGTTACCTGAAGACGCAATTGAAATAGATGATAAGGACATCGTGTACCGTCAGTATTTCGATAAAATGCAATGTGAGTTTCTAAAAACTTTAGTTTGTGATGAAGTCGTTGAGGAGCATAAAAGAAAACCTCTAGGCCAACATAGCGAAGCACTCGAAAGATTATTACACTTCTTTCGATGTGCACCTCAAAAAGGTAAATATGCGATTAAACGTAATGAGCTATCCAAAACTTTCAAAATCATTGCGCTCTCGGGCGAAAGAGGTACACCTCCTCGCTCAGTCGAGGATAAAAAATACGAAACGATACAAGATGCCTACCACGGTGTTTTTTTGAGACGCGTTCGTGACTTGATGGAATCTTGAAGCTGTTGATTAATAATATTGTTGGAATAATAAAATGGCAGAGATCAAAATATTTGGATATACAAATAAATTATCTGTAAAACCGGGTGAAAATATTGATTTTCATGTGAATGCTGATGGAACAGAAACTGCTAATGCTCAATTCGTACGTCTTATTCATGGTGACGAACATCTAGATGGGCCAGGATTTATTGAAGAGGAAAATGAAAGCCCATTAAATGGTGTTTGGGATGTAAAAAAGCAATTTACTCAATTAGGTTCATATCTTGTTGTTGATGACCCAGATCAACACCTCAGTATTGATAAAAGTTTTACGTTATTTTGTTACATATGGCCAACAATGCCCAACAAAGGTCTTCGACAAACTATATTAGGTAGATTTGATACCAGAACAAATGAGGGGTTTGCTCTTGGAATTAATCCACAAGGACGTCTAGAGTTTTGGGTTGGTGATGGAAAAGAAGTTGACTACGTCGTTTCCGAATTACCCTTGCAAAAAAAGGTTTGGTATTTTGTTGGTGCAAGTTTTGATTGCAACAGTGGAAAGGTAACGTTATATCAAGAAGGTGTTTTAAATAGATATAACTCTTTAATTGGGAAGGTTGTACCCTATGATTTTCGATCACATGTACAAACAACCTTTCGATTTAGACAAAAAAACAGAAAAGATGTCCCGTTTATGATTGCAGGCGCCTTGGATTTTCATGAATTAAGAGGAAAGTTTGTTAACGATACGTATTTTGGAAAAATCGATCGTTCCGGTATTTGTAATCGACCACTCTCTCGCGATGAAATGGATAAGGTTTGCTCGGGCGATATTCCTCCCCAAGATTCAATCTTGGCCTATTGGGACACCACAGAAGGATATTCTGAACAAGGCATAGGCAATACTGTTGTTGATGTTGGGCCACATACATTAAACGCAAAAGGTGTAAATCATCCAATTCGTTGTCTAACGGGATGGAATTGGTCTGGCAAAAATGACTGCTTCAGGCTTGCCCCAAATGAATATGGTGGCATTGAATTCCATCCAGAAGCCGTTACGGATTGTAACTGGGAAGTAACAAAGTCAATGCAGGTTCCAATGGATCTTAAAAGCGGAGTTTATGCATTTCGCTTAACAGCAGGCAATGGTAGAGGACTGGGCGAAGAATATATTGTCTTTTTTGTTCGTCCTGTAAAACCGAATTCGAAACTTTGTTTTTTAGTTCCTACCGCAAGTTACCTGGCATACGCAAATGAAAAATTAAGTTTTGATGCACAAATTATTCAACCCATGACTGGTCAGCCTCCCGTAATTTCAGATATAGATATTGAAATCTATAAGCACATTGAATTTGGGTTGTCTACCTATGACAGTTATGAAGATGGCGCCGGGGTTTCTTTTAGTTCATACAAAAGACCCATTGTTAACATGCGGCCGAAATATCGCATATCAAGTATGAATCTTCCGTGGCAATTTCCTGCAGATCTTTCCATTATCGGATGGCTTGAGGCCTGTAATTATGAATACGATATCATTACAGATGAAGATTTACACCGAGAGGGAGTGAGTGCGTTAGAACCATACAATTGTGTTATGACAGGTACGCATCCCGAATATGTATCTGAAAGAATGCTTGATGCTCAAGAGGACTTTGTTGCACATGGTGGGCGGCTAATTTACATGGGTGGAAATGGTTATTATTGGTGTGTCGGTTTTTATGAAGACGAGCCTTGGTGTATGGAAGTCAGAAAGCTAGATTCAGGAATGCGGGCTTGGGCGGCAAAAGCAGGCGAACATTACCTGCAAACTACAGGTGAAAAAAGTGGCTTGTGGAAAAATAGAGGACGTGCTCCTCAAAAACTCACAGGAGTAGGATTTATTGCCGAGGGCTTTGAGACATGTGCACCATTTCGCAAAATGCCTGATAGTTATCACAGAATGGCATCTTGGATTACTGAAGGAATTGAGGATGAAATTTTCGGAAACGAGGGTTTAGCCTACGGTGGTGCGGCGGGAATTGAATTGGATCGCTACGATCTCTCTCTAGGAACTCCCCCACATACTAAAATCATTGCATCATCGGGTGGCCACAGTGATAACTATGTTGTCGTAACCGAAGAACTCCTTTATGCATATGCGGGCTTGGTTGGGAGTTTAGATTATAGAGTACGTGCTGATATAACTTACTTTACCGCACCAAATAATGGTGCAGTATTTAGTACCGGCTCAATCGCATTCGGCCATGCATTACCAGCAAATAATTTTAAAAATAGCACCTCCACTATGCTTAAAAATATTGTAGATAATTTTATTAAAGACGGGGAACTACCTGGAGGAATGTGGACTCTTGAAGAAAAACAATGG
>JAPUHH010000149.1 GCA_027297825.1 Gammaproteobacteria bacterium | reverse complement strand
ACGTATGCGCTATTGCAATAGCCATGGTGTAATGAATCTCAGTGACAAAGGGCCTCCTGGCTCGCAATCGCCTGACATGATTCCTTGGTTTGAAATTAACTCACGTAAAAGTCAAGACACCACGATTGTTTTTGGACACTGGTCTACACTGGGTCGCATTAATGACCACAATGTCATCGCTACGGATACAGGATGTCTTTGGGGGGGATCTTTAACAGCGGTAGAAATAGACGACAACGAACAAAAAACTTTTCAAATTGAATGTGAAGCCAAACTTGCCATTCCAGGTATAATGATCAATTAAATGTCCAATATTGGCCATAAACAGTCATTCAAATTTATTCAAAATTAGTCTTTCGAAGATACTGAATATATTCAGTATCAAATTCATTTTTATTATCTTTAGCACGGAATTCTCGCTCACCTACTTGCCATTTAGACTTATCCCAGTCAGGAAAATAGATCTCACCTTCTAGGTCAGCGTGCACCATCGTGACATGCAGTTCTTGTGCATGCGACAAAGCATATTTATAGATATCTGCGCCGCCAATAACAAACACTTTAGTTGCATCTATAGTATAGCCTTTCACTTGATCCCAACTTGCAGCGACATCACAACCTCTTGCAACATAATTTTGATTGCGCGTGAGTACAATATGTTGGCGTCCAGGCAGCAAACCTGAAAGAGACTCGAAAGTTTTACGTCCCATTGCAATGGGATGCCCCATGGTTATTCTTTTAAATCGTTGCAAATCTGCGGGTAGATGCCAGGGGATTTGATTATCTTTACCAATAAGACCTTGAGGGGTCATCGCAACGATGATTGCAATTTGCATATTAGCCCGCAATTTGCATCAGAGCCTGGAGTTTTGGGTAAGAGATCGCTTTTCCTGGCGCCGCTCTGGACTGAAAAGCATAGCCGTAGCTGTGGCATGAGGGAAGAGCAAGCGAGGCAAAGCGAGATCCAGACAAAAACTGGACAATGGGTATTAAATACACGCTATGTTTCTTAGATATTTGCATACCATTTATTTAATCAATCATTTGTAACTTTAATAAGCGATCTTATGCAAGATGCGGGTAATATTATCTACACTGCTACTGGGGCAGAGATATGTTCATGACTGGTATAGTTTTGTAACTCGAAATCTTCATATGTAAATCCAAAAATAGATTTTACATTTGGATTAATATGCATGTTGGGTAGGACATGTGGTGTTCGTCTAAGCTGTTGGCGTGCTTGTTCAACATGATTGTTATAGAGATGCACATCACCAAAGGTGTGTACAAACTCTCCTGCTTGATAGCCCGTCACCTGCGCTAGCATTTTTAATAATAATGCATACGAAGCAATATTAAATGGCACGCCTAAGAAGACATCTGCGCTGCGTTGATATAACTGACAAGAAAGACGATTTTGCGCCACATAAAACTGAAAAAAAGCATGACAAGGCGGTAAAGCCATATTGTCTAACTCCCCTACATTCCATGCACTGACGATATGCCGCCGTGAAAATGGATTTATCTGTAACTGTTCTACTAGCTGTGACATTTGATCGATAGATTTACCATCCGGGGTTTGCCAACTGCGCCATTGCGAACCATACACCGGACCTAACTCGCCATTCTCATCAGCCCATTCATCCCAAATCTTGACGCCATTTTTTTGCAAGTACGCGACATTAGTTTCACCACGCAAAAACCATAGCAATTCATGAATAATAGATTTTAGATGCAGTTTTTTTGTAGTTATTAGTGGAAAGCCGTTGGCTAAATCAAATCGCATTTGATAGCCAAACACCGAAACTGTACCCGTACCGGTACGGTCTTCTTTTTCTACACCCTGTGTCATTACATGATGCAATAATTCTAAATATTGCTGCATGACTTAACTTTCCTCAGGCACACCAAACAGCTTGTATGCAAGCCACATCGTTACTCCACCCACAATTATCATCGGCACTGTAAGTAATTGACCCATGGTTAACCAATCGTAGGCAATAAAATTAAGCTGCGCATCGGGCTGGCGTACAAACTCCACCAAAAATCTAAACACGCCATACAGCAGCACAAATAATCCCGCCACCGCTCCGATAGGGCGCGACTTTTTCGCAAACATCCACAACGCCATAAACATGACGAAGCCTTCTAAAAAAGCTTGATAAAGCTGCGATGGGTGTCTGGCTAATTCGTCGGCTTGAGGAAATACCATCGCCCAGGGCACATCCGTTGCACGGCCCCATAATTCACCATTGATAAAATTACCGATGCGCCCCGCGCCCAGTCCGATCGGCACCATCGGAGCAACAAAGTCACAGAGGCGCAAAAAACCATAGCCCTTGGCACGCTGATAAACCCATAAAGCCACAACCACCCCTAACAAGCCACCGTGAAAACTCATACCACCTTGCCAAATTTTAAATAAATAAAGTGGGTTTTCTAATAAATAAGAAAAGTTATAAAATAGCACCGAACCAATTCGACCGCCAATGATCACGCCTAGCATTCCGTAAAATAAAATGTCGCCCACTTCACTAGCTTGCACCACCGTATGTGCTCGCTTGGCATGGATGCGCCCGAACCACCAAAACCCTAAAAATCCAATGGCATACATGAGCCCGTACCAACGCAACTTAAGAGGCCCTAGAGAAAAGATGATTGGATCGATTGCTGGAAAAGTCAACATACTTACATCATACCATCTGCATACCGGTTAAACTTAGCCTTATGGAGTTGCATGAAGTTGTGTATAAATAATGAACACTCTTTAAACAACAAGTTTAAGCGCGTAAGCACAATATTATCTTTACCAAAATTTGCCAACTAATTATAAACCTCAAGTCATGAGCCAAACTAAAAATCATCTTGCCGACCAAACCAGTCCGTACTTACTCCAACATGCGGACAACCCCGTAGAATGGTATCCGTGGGGAAGTGCAGCACTAGAACGTGCAAAAAACGAAAACAAAGCCATCTTGTTGTCGATTGGCTACTCGGCATGTCATTGGTGCCATGTGATGGCGCATGAATCTTTTGAAGACGATGCCACCGCAAAAATAATGAATGAATTATTTATTAACATTAAAATTGACCGCGAAGAACGCCCTGATCTCGATAAAATATATCAAACCTCACAGTATCTGCTTACCCAGCGCACAGGCGGCTGGCCTTTGACCATGTTCTTAACCCCAGATGATCAAATGCCTTTTTTTGGTGGCACCTATTTCCCCAATGAACAACGTCACGGGCTCCCTGCCTTTAAAGATTTACTACAAAATATTGCAGATTTTTATCAAAATCGACGTGAAGAAATTGGCGCGCAAAATGAATCGATGCATAACGCATTGCAAAACATATATGAGCCCAACTATGCAAAAGTAGATTTAACGCCAGAAATTTTCGATAGCTATAACCAACATTTAGAACAAACCTTTGATGCCAAGCATGGTGGCTTTGGCAATGCGCCAAAATTTCCTCACCCTACTAACATCGAACGACTGTTACGTTTTTATGCGCAAGCAAAGTTGTCTGGTATGGAAAAATCTCGCTCCTTGCATGCCGCGATTTTTAGTTTAGAAAAAATGGCTGCAGGTGGAATTTATGATCATCTAGGTGGAGGGTTCAGTCGTTACTCTGTCGATAACTATTGGATGATCCCCCACTTTGAAAAAATGCTCTACGACAATGGGCCATTGCTAGCCTTATATGCACAAGCCTATGCCTTGACCCATTCCGAGCAATTTAAAAATGTCTGCGCAGGAACTACAAGCTGGTTAATACGCGAGATGCAATCTCCTGAAGGCGGCTATTACTCCACTTTAGATGCAGATTCGGAAGGTAAAGAAGGCACCTACTACATCTGGACGCGCGAGCAAATAGAACAAACCCTTAGCAAAGAAGAGTATGCGACTTTTGCACCGCATTTTGGCATCGACCGCAATGCAAATTTTGAAGGAAGTTACCATCTACATACGTTTAGCGCTGAAAAGCAATTATGTGCAATTCAATCGATTAGCCCAAATAAATTTAATGGCTTAATCAATAATGCCAAACAGAAGTTATTTACATTGCGCGAACAACGCATTCGCCCAGGGCGCGATGAAAAAATTCTAAGCAGCTGGAATGCCTTAATGATCCGCGGCATGGCCATTGCAGGTAGAATTCTTGATCAGCATGCCTATATAGAATCGGCTGAGCGGGCCCTGAACTTTCTGCGTCAAACTATGTGGAAAAATCAGCGCCTATTTGCCACCTATAAAGACGGTAAAGCGCATTTGGATGCTTACTTGGATGACTATGCCTTCTTGCTGGATGCCATATTGGAAATGTTGCAAGCACGCTGGCACACCGAAGATTTAAATTGGGCCTGTGAGATTGCCGATGTGCTGCTTGAACAATTTGAAGACAAAAATTCAGGAGGTTTTTACTTTACCGCCAGCGACCATGAACAACTTATTCAACGGCCTAAAACATTTAGCGATGAGTCCACCCCTTCTGGAAATGGCATTGCCGCATTAGCCTTAGCGCGTTTGGGCTATTTACTGGGTGAAACAAAATACTTAGATGCTTCTGAGCACGTACTACAAGTTGCCGGGCATGTGATCAGCCAGTCGCCCATGGGACATGCGAGCATGTTAAACGCTTACGAAGAACAACACTTCTCACCACAAATAATTATTCTACGCGGACAAATCGATGCACTTACACGCTGGCAACAAGCCTGCACAGTTGGTTATGCGCCACACCGTTTAGTGTTTGCCGTGGATACTAATACTGAAAATTTACCCAGCGCATTGGCAGAAAAGACCTTCAGAGACTCTAGTCACGAAGGGGTAACGGCTTATGTGTGTCAAGGGAGGCGTTGTGGTATGCCGATTGAGAACTTTGAAGAATTTAGAACCGTATTAAACAAAACCAGCATTCAGCCACCGGGCTAAACAGTAAAAATTATGCATGTATGTAGAGGCACGCTGCGATTACTTCACTTAATCGCACACATTTTTAAAGGCCTATTTTTATCGTATACAAAACTACATGGCACGCAAAGCCATGCTCTTACCGAAGCTCAACATAAGATTATTCTAAATTGGCTACATCGCAGTGCAGAGATCATTGGTATTGATATCCAAGTGGTCGGAGAACAGGCGAGACCCCCTACGTTTGTAGTCGCCAATCATATTTCATGGTTAGATATTCTAATTATCGCATCCGTATTACCGGTTTCTTTTTTATCTAAGGTTGAAATTCGTGACTGGCCGCTTATTGGAACACTTGCAGATAAAGCTGGCACTCTGTTTATTCATCGAGGCTCTAAGAACGGTGCCGCAGAAGCCATCAACCTTATGCAAACTAAGCTAAATGCCGGTCATAGTGTCGCATCATTCCCAGAAGCCAAAACTACAGACGGAACAGCGGTGCATGTATTTCATCCGCGTCTATTTGCCGCCGCGATAGAAACACAAGCCTTCGTTCAACCGGTTGCATTACGCTATCCACACGAGAATGGAGTGAATCCCCTCGTACCTTACTTAGAGCCTAATATTATAAAACATGCATTTCGTATCATGTCTACGAAACGCACCGTCGCGGAAGTGACCTTATGCATGCCAATAGAATGCAAAGACCATACTAGAAAACAAGTAGCGCAAGCTGCTAGAGATGCCATTGCGAACATCGTGGAAGTGGAAGCGAAAGTGAAAAAATAAGTCCAATGCCAAATTGGCATTAGACTTATTTTATTTCTGGAATATTCTTGAGTTAGCCAATGGCTTGTAGGACAGCCTCATAATCAGGCTCGTGTGCAATTTCACTTACGAGCTCAGTATGAAGAACCGCATTGTCTTGATCAAGCACCACAACGGCACGTGCCGTGATACCTGCCAACGGACCATCTTCAATCAATACGCCATAATCTTTTGAAAAATCTTGCGAACGCATCACGGATAAGGTTTTAACATCCTCTAAACTCTCAGCGCCACAAAATCGCGACATCGCAAAAGGTAAGTCTGCAGCAACAATCAAAACTACCGTATCGTCATGCTCTTTCGCATAATCATTGAATTTCTTAGTTGAGATCGCACACACAGGTGTATCCAAACTTGGAACGATACTAAGGATTTTTTTCTTGCCAGGAAAAGCTGAAAGAGACACATTGCCGAGATCTTTATCTACTAAAACAAAATCCGGTGCAGGCGCACCAATTTCTGGAAGGTTTCCGTTGGTGTTAATTTCATTTCCTTGTAATGTAATCTTCGCCATCCTTATTTTTCTCCGCTACGTGGGCTCATGTTAACTTTATTGAATACGTTCCCACTTGATCATAAAAATTGCGATCAAGTTAGGTTGTGCGCATGAATATTATTTAAATTTATATGCTGCACTACGTAGATATATAGTAGTCATAGTGGCTTGCATTCATCAGACTGTCAATTGCCGTTTTGTCTTGTAGTTCTATTTTACATATCCAACCACCTGCATAGGGCGCTTTGTTTAACAATTCTGGCGAATCTACAAATTCTTCATTTATTTCAACGACTTTGCCCATTACCGGTGCATGAATATCAGTGGCGGTATTAACCGATTCCACCACTGCACAGGCTTGCCCTGAATCGTATGAATTCTCAATTTCTGGCATCTCAACATAAACAATATCGCCCAATTCTAACTGCGCATATTCAGTGATACCCATCTTAGCGATGTTGTCCGTTTCCATCTGTAACCAAATATGTTGTTGCGAATAAATTCAATCATCGGGCGTATTACTCATATAAATTTCTCAAATTAATTTTCGATTTTCTTACCGACAGAACCTATAACTGTTAAAGTTTAATTGTAATGCATCAAACCATTTTTCATAAGACATAATAGTTATGTATAAATTAACCATCGTATTCATTTTTTTTCTACTCACCGCGTGTTCAGAAGAACAAGCAAGCACGACCACCTCAAACACGGTCAGCATAGAAAATGCCTGGATTCGAGAAGCACCCCCGAATGCTTCAGCCATGGCGGGATATCTGACCATTCATAATAAGACCTCGCAAGATCGAACGCTTACTTTTGCAAAAAGTCAAACCTTCAAGGCGATCGAATTTCACCGCACCATCATCGAGGATGGCATGGCCAAAATGCGACACCAGAATGAACTGCTAATCCCAGCAGGCACCTCTCTAGTCTTCAAACCTGGAGATTTTCACTTAATGATGATGGGGCCTAAAACAGCGCTACACAAGAATGATGAAGTTGCGATCACCCTTGGTTTTAAAAATGCCGGGGTGATTGAAGAAATCGAAATCACTCTACCGGTGAAAAGCCCTAGGTAAAGTAGCCAAAACTGAGTCGCAGCAAACTCATTCAACCTTAATTCTTCTCTGGAATAGCTTAGAATGACCTTGCAGTAAGCCTGGAATTAACCATTGATTTACGTGGCGCTTTATCTCTAATAAAAACCCTGCGAATTATGATTTTCGGTATGATTCTCTGAAATAACACTTATTGTAGATCACGCGGTGATCTACATATCGAACGGAACCAGTCTTGAACGATATTTCACAAGCTTTTGCTAAAGCGATTCAACTGATTACGCAATTAGATGCCAATCTTTTAGAAATCGTATCGCTATCGATGCGCGTGAGTCTTACCTCAGTCTTAATTGCCAGCTTGATTGGCTTACCGTTAGGTGCAGCTTTAGCCTTATATAAGTTTCCTGGCCGAGGTTTTTTCGTCGTCTTGCTGAATGCCTTCATGGGATTGCCCCCCGTGGTGGTGGGCCTCATCGTTTACTTAATGTTGTCGCGTTCTGGCCCGCTTGGTGTTTTAGGTTTGTTATTTACCCCCACTGCAATGATTATTGCGCAAACCTGCTTAATTACCCCAATCATTGCTGCACTCGCCAGACAAACCATCATGGATGCCAATGTAGAATACCATGAGCAACTGCGAGCCTTGGGCGCAAAATCGTTTCGCATAATGAAAACCTTGTTATGGGAAACAAAATACAGTTTATTAACCAGCGTATTCGCAGGCTTCGGCCGTGCCACTGCAGAGGTGGGCGCTGTTCTGATCGTAGGCGGCAACATTAACCACGCTACGCGCGTAATGACCACCGCCATAGCACTAGAAACACGCAAAGGTGATATCGAACTGGCCTTAGCCTTGGGTATTATTTTAATTGTGATCTCATTAATTCTCACCACAATCGTCATGAATATCCGAGACGCAGCCTATAAATATTACAACTAATGCATAACGTTTCTACCCTACCGCTGCACATCAACCATTTGCACGTTACAAGAAAAGGTAACTTGCTATTGTGTGACATTGATTACTCCATTGACACTGCAGGTGTGACGGTAATTTTAGGCCCGAATGGAGCGGGAAAAAGTCTATTACTACAAGTGGCACATGGTTTAGTCGCCCCAGATGAAGGCGACTTGAAATGGAATACGCTTAGCCCGCACCCGCAGCAGTCATGGCGCGCATTTGTATTTCAAAAACCGGTATTGCTACGTCGCAGCGTGCGGGCCAACTTAGGGTACGTGCTATCGCTGCATAAAGTCGAAAAATCCAAACACCACGAACTTATTGAAGAAGCCTTAGAACAAACCGGCTTAGCTAAACTGGCGGAACGAAACGCACGTGTCTTGTCGGGTGGTGAACAACAACGTTTAAGCATTGCGCGCGCATGGGTGTTAAAACCTAAAGTTATCTTGCTGGATGAACCTACCGCTGAACTAGACCCTGCAGGCACTGCAGCCGTTGAGTGTTTAATTGAAACAATTGCTCAACAAGACACTAAAATATTGATGACCACCCATGATCTAGGCCAAGCACGAAGACTGGCCAGTGATATACTCTTTTTGCATCAAGGAAGATTAGTCGAATTCTCCCCTGCGCAAAATTTTTTCCAACAACCGCAAACAGAAGCTGCACAAAAGTTTATCGCCGGAAAATTATTAAATGGAGGCCAGAAAAAATAATTATGAATAGGATTTCAACAATAGTTATTGCTGTACTAATTTGTATGAGCTTTAATTCAGCCTGTGCGAATGAACAAGACTTTATCACTCTTAGCTCAACCACCTCTACGGATAATTCAGGATTGTTGGATTACCTCATTCCTAAATTTAAGGAAAAAACCGGCATTAATGTGCGTGTGGTTGCGGTGGGCACCGGCCGAGCTTTGTTATTAGGTGAACGTGGTGATGTCGACCTGTTATTAGTGCATCACAAAACCTCAGAGACAAAATTCGTAGAAAATGGCTTTGGCATTGAGCGCCGGAATGTGATGTATAACGACTATGTGATTGTGGGCCCAAAACAAGATCCTGCCAACATCAAAAATGTTAAGAATACCATTGAGGCACTTAAACTAATTTACGATCAAGCGACGCCATTTGTATCACGCGGCGATGACAGCGGCACCCATAAGAAAGAATTAGAGCTTTGGTCACAAGCCGGTGTAGACATACAACAATATAGTGGCACGTGGTACCGCGAAGCCGGTGCCAGTATGGGAGCCACCCTAAACATTGCCAATGAAATGAGCGCCTACACGCTCACCGATCGTGGCACCTGGCTCTCCTTCAAAAATCGCGATGATCTCATTTTACTGTTTGAAAATGATCCACCGTTGTTTAACCAATACGGCGTGATCTTAGTTAACCCAGAACGTCACCCACACATTAAATACAATGAAGCCAAACTCTTTTCAAACTGGCTCACATCAAGCGAAGGCCAACAAGCGATTGCAGAATTTTCTTTGCAAGGACAGCAACTATTTTTCCCAAATTCTGGTCAAAACATAGCCGCTTCAGAAGCTAAATAGAAGCACATACTCAAGATCAAATTTTTGGAGAAAAATGAAATATTACACGCTACTTATTGCGCTCTTAGTTGCATGCTTAAATACAACCTATGCAGAACCATCACAACTAGATAAGTACAAACAAAATTATGTAGAACAACTCATCCCATTGCTAAAAGAACGAATGGGCACTGAGCTGGAAATGGAATCAGAAGCCGATGCAAACGAGCATGTTTCTACTATTGCAAAAAGAATGGCGGAATGTCAGCTGATAGCAATAGCAGTTTACCCGCAAAAATATCAGGATGCTTCCATCATTCCTGTTGCAAATGGAGAAGACATTAGAAAGGCAACCAGCAACGTGAATGCAATGATTGAAACTGATATCAAAAATGGAGAGCTTTCTAAGAACGATTTAAAAACTATTACAGAAACAGCCACAGAAAAATACAAAGCGTGCTTAAATTAAACATTGTCAAAGGGCTCCGGCCCCTTTTTACTTAGCGCATGGCTAAAGAATATTTGGATAAGCTATCTAGTCTTATAAATGATCTGAATATCGAGAGTGAGATTGATTTACCAATTGAAACGAAACACTTTTTTAGTGGGGCTGCACTTTATGTAAATGGAGTGATATGCGCCTCATTATCTCCAGCGGGTCTAGCATTCAAACTACCTAAAGTAGAAGTTACTAAATTAATAAAAAGTGGCAGCGCGAAGCCATTAAAATATTTTCCAAAAGGACATGTAAAAAAAGGCTATGCTTTATTCGAAGCTCCTGAATTAAACAAACCCAAACAATGGAAAAAGTATTTTTTAAGAGCCGCTCAACAAATGTGATTTCGATAATGATACGCTAAAG
>JAPUHH010000148.1 GCA_027297825.1 Gammaproteobacteria bacterium | reverse complement strand
GCGGTCAGGTAACGGAAAAACTAATTGGCCAGGAAATTTCTGTATGCGGTTGGGTAAATCGTAGACGTGATCATGGCGGTGTAATTTTCATTGATTTGCGTGATCGAGATGGAATTCTGCAGCTAGTGTTTGATCCAGATACGCCAGATATGTTTCGAGTGGCAGAGTCCATTCGCAATGAGTATGTGCTACAGGTAAAAGGCCGAGTTCGAGCGCGTCCAGAGGGGACCATCAATCCAGATCTTCTTACAGGTCAAGTCGAAGTTCTGGCCTTGTCTTTAGAAGTCTTAAATGAATCGGATACTCCGCCATTTCAGCTTGATGATGAAGATGTGCATGAAGAGAATCGGCTGCGTTATCGATATATCGATTTGCGTCGTCCGTTTATGCAAGAGCGTATTCGAGCTAAAGCAAATGTTGCGCGTGCATTACGGAGATATTTAGACGATCAAGGTTTCATAGATATCGAAACCCCTATGCTGACTAAAGCTACACCCGAAGGTGCGCGTGATTATTTAGTGCCGAGTCGTACTCAACCTAATTCATTTTTTGCATTACCACAATCTCCGCAGTTATTTAAACAACTATTAATGATAAGTGGCTTTGACCGTTATTATCAAATCGTTCGTTGTTTTCGCGATGAAGATTTACGTGCAGATCGCCAACCTGAATTCACCCAGTTAGATATTGAAACTTCATTTATGAGTGAAGTGGAAATCATGTCGTTGATGGAAGACATGATTCGTGACTTGTTTAAAGAAATTTGTGACGTGTCGCTGGACAACCCATTTCCTAGCATGAGCTATGCAGATGCAATGCATAGTTATGGCAGCGACAAGCCAGATCTTCGCATTCCACTTAAGTTTATCGATATTACTGAATTGATGAAAAGTGTCGAGTTTAAAGTCTTTAATGGTCCAGCAAATGATGAAGCGAGCCGTATCGCGATGCTGAAAGTGCCGCAAGGATCATCGCTTAGCAGAAAAGAGATCGACGGCTATACCGAATTTGTTGCGCAATATGGCGCCAAGGGTCTGGCATATATTAAATGTAATGATGTTGCAAACCTTGCGGAAGGACTGCAGTCACCCATCCTTAAGTTCTTACCAGAAGACATTGTTAAGCAAATCATTGTGCAGTCCGATGCACAGAATGGAGATTTGTTATTCTTTGGTGCTGATAAAAAAGAGGTCGTTAATGCTGCACTAGGTGCATTGCGCGTTAAGGTGGGGCATGACTTAAAGTTGTTTGAGCCGGGCTGGCGCCCACTTTGGGTGGTCGATTTCCCTATGTTTGAGTTTGACAACGATACGAAACGTTGGTCGGCATTGCATCATCCATTTACTGCGCCGACTTGTGAAAAACCACAAGATCTCATTGATAACCCGGGTGGTGCGTCATCATTGGCCTATGATTTCGTTTTGAATGGCGTGGAAGTGGGCGGTGGATCGGTACGTATTCACAAGCAAGATATGCAGGTTGCGGTATTTGAAGTGTTGCAAATAGATGAGCAAGAGGCGCAAGAAAAGTTTGGCTTTCTTTTGCAAGCTTTACGCTATGGTGCTCCGCCGCATGGTGGTATCGCATTTGGTTTGGATCGGTTGGTGATGCTAATGACAGGTAGTCAGTCGATACGTGACGTGATTCCTTTTCCAAAAACTCAAAACGCTACTTGCTTACTAACCGATGCTCCTGCTTCAGTAGATGAGCGTCAGTTAAAAGAGTTGCACATTAAATTACGCGCTAAAGCTATATAAAACTCAGCCATTCAATACGCTGTATCTTCCGGGTTGTAATCGTGTAGATCATAGGCAGCAGGTTGTTGACGAAGATTAGAAGGGGTTACGGCTGTGATCTGTTTCGCTTCAGCAGAATTCGGAAATTGTTGCGTCAGCAAATTTCTATATTGATAAGCTAATTGTGGGTTTTGCATCGCTTCGCCGATTCGAGCACCAAGCAAAAGAGTTTTAGGTGTTGGCCGCGCAATATTTTCATACGCTTGTAAAAACTGATACGCTTTTTTGTATTGGTAGCTGCTGTACTGAATTTTAGCAAGTTGATATAAAGGTACGGGCGACTTCGGGTTAATTTGCAAAGCTTTGCTAAAATAATTGCTGGCCTTAATCGTGTCGGGAATCCCCATTACACAAAGCCCAGCGTTGGTATACGCAACCTCAGGCTGTGGGTTTTTATTGTTTGTTGCGGCGGCTAAAAATATTTTTTCTGCCTCGAATGGTTTGTCATGTTTGCATAGAAAGCTGGCGTAATTCGTTTGTGCGGCGGAATGATTTGGGTCAATGGAAAGTGCGCGTTGCAAGTAACGTTGAGCTTGTTCGGGTTGATTATTTTTGTTGTAAATCAAGCCTGCTACCGTATAGGCATCTGCGGATTTAGGGTTTACTTCTAAGGCCTGTTGAATGGAGGCTAGCGCTTCGTCCAATTTTCCAGCATGCATATATCGCACACTTTGTAGCACATAGGTTTCATCTTGCTTGGGCGCTTGTGCTTTATTTGCAGGAGTAGTGGAGCATGCAGCAAGGATGAGGCTTACGAAAAGTAAACAAAGCCATTGATTTAGATGGCGAGGAGTCATATTTCGCAATATTGATGACATGTTTTAAAATATCAAAGTGATATGCACTATTATGTGCAATTAAATGATCAAATAGTTCCAGTTTTCTTATAACTTAACATCGTTACATGCACCATAAACGACCAGAATCAGTGTTGATAGTAGTATACACGCAAGCTTGTGAGGTCTTGATGCTGCGTCGTAAGTATCCCAATGATTTCTGGCAGTCGGTAACCGGCAGCTTGGAATGGGATGAAGCACCGCTAGATGCGGCGATCCGTGAGCTGCAAGAAGAAACCGGTCTGATTAAACAGGAATTGCATGATTGCCAGTATTCAAAAGTGTTTGAAATTTACTCGATTTGGCGTGAACGCTATGCGCCAGGAGTGACGGAGAATACAGAGCATGTGTATACAGTAGAACTGCCTGAAAAAGTGGCTATCGTGCTAGACCCTAAAGAACATGAGCAGTATCTATGGCTGCCACAAAAGCAAGCGATGGAGTTAGCTTTTTCTCCTACTAATCAAGAAGCTATTCGGCGTTGGGTACCTGAGGTATAGCCTTGAGTGATTTCAAATTGAGGTGAATTCGATGCGTGAAGTCATCGTCTGTACCCATGGAATCTGGATGAAAGGTTGGGTGATGAAGCCCCTGTCGCGGCGCTTAAGTACTCTTGGGCATGAGTGCAAACAATTTTCCTACCAAAGTGTCAGACGCGCACCGCAAGAAAACGCGCTTAAATTAGGCGAGTTTGTAAATAAGCTTGATGCCGACATCATTCACTTTGTCGCGCACAGTTTGGGCGGAATAATTTTGCTGCACTACTTTCGGTTATTTGATGTCATTAAGCCTGGTAGGGTGGTCATGTTAGGCACGCCTTTGCGTGGCAGTCATGTTGCGCGGCATATTTCAAGAAATAATTCCTTAAAAAATAAAGTATTAGGTGAAAGTGCTAATAATTTACTTGGTAATGTGCCGAACTGGAATGGGGCTCGGCCATTAGCTGTATTTGCGGGTACACGTGGAACCGGCTTAGGCCAATTGATGGGTGCACCATTGGATAAGCCCAATGACGGCACAGTTGCCGTATCTGAAACTGCAATTGAAAATTGTGCATTACATATCCAAGTACCCTACAGCCACATTGGGATGTTACTGGCAAAACCAGTCGCCCATTTAGTGGATGAGTTTTTACGCACAGGAAATATCACTTAATATAAGTAAGTGCTAAAATATCGCCACTGATCTAGTAGAGGAGATGCAATGGCAGGTCACAGTAAATGGGCTAATATCCAACACCGCAAGAAAGCACAAGATAATAAACGCGGGAAATTATTTACCAGGCTAATACGTGAAATTACCGTCGCTGCACGAATGGGGGGCTCCGACCTAAATTCCAATTCACGTTTGCGTTTGGCAATGGATAAAGGCTTATCGGCCAACATGACAAAGGACACGGTGGAGCGTGCCATAAAGCGGGGTGCTGGGGAACTCGATGGCGATAATTATGAGGAAGTGCAGTACGAGGGCTATGGCCCAGGAGGGGCGGCAATACTAGTAGACTGTATGACTGATAACCGAAACCGTACCGTAGCGGAAGTTCGTCATGCATTTTCAAAGTTTAATGGCAATTTAGGCACTTCAGGTTCCGTTGCATATATGTTTGCTAGTGCAGGTGTAATCCAGTTTGCTCCAGGCACCGATGAAGATGCGGTGATGGAGGTTGCATTAGAATCAGGTGCTGAAGATGTAGTGACGAGTGATGATGGCAGTGTCGAAGTGATTACTACGGCGGATAATTTTATTGCGGTTAAGGAAGCGATTCAAGCATCTGCTTTAACGCCAGAACAAGCTGAAGTCACCATGCGTGCGAGCACCACGGCTTCATTGTCCAATAAAGAAGGTGAAACCATGTTGCGATTGTTGGACGCGTTGGATGAACTCGACGATGTTCAAAATGTTTTTTCTAATGCGGACATACCTGACTCAGTATTTGAGGCAGTGGCTTGAATATCTGAATGCAAAATAAAATCATTGCAAAAAAAGACAATGCGATTCGTATACTCGGCATTGATCCTGGCTTACAAATAACAGGCTTCGGCGTTATTGAAAGCGATGGCAGGAGTAGTCGTTATATTCATAGTGGCAACATTCGCGCCAATAGCCTAAAAAGCGATGTAGGCATGCCGCAAAAATTAGGTTTGATCTTCCGTAAATTAACCGAGGTCGTTGACGAATATCAACCAGATGAAGTGGCGGTAGAAGAAGTGTTCATTTCACGCAATGCTTCATCTTCGCTTAAGCTTGGCCACGCTCGCGGCGCTGCAGTATGTGCTGCGGTGCAAACTCATTTACCGGTCAGTGAGTATAGTGCACGTTCAGTAAAACAGGCTATCGTTGGAAATGGTGCCGCTAATAAAGAACAAATTCAGCATATGGTATTACGCTTACTAGGCTTGCGCGGTACATTGCAGGCGGATGAAGCCGATGCGTTGGCAGTGGCTTTGTGTCATGCGCACACATCGGTACTCGTGGGTAGTCAAAGAGCTTCCTACTCTAGGAATGTGGCATGATTGGCCGCTTGCAAGGAGAAATCATAGAAAAACAACCCCCACATCTTTTATTAGATGTGAATGGTGT
>JAPUHH010000147.1 GCA_027297825.1 Gammaproteobacteria bacterium | reverse complement strand
CAAGATTTACTTTAACTTGTCAGTACCCTTTACCGTTTGGCGTACACTATTGAAAAAGCACGTCCGTGGATTAACAGTTATTCGTTTTAATATTGCTAATACTGCAAAAGGGTTTAGATGATTGTAGGCTATTTTCAGTTTTCTCCAGAATTTGGAAATAAAGATACTAACTTAGAGAAAGTGCAAGATTCACTTTCAGGTGTTAATGCGGATCTTATCGTACTGCCAGAATTGGCTTTTACAGGATACTACTTCGAGGATCGTAATGAACTTAGCGGACTTGCTGAAGATGCGTCGGATTCTAATACGGTAAATGTATTATCGAAGCTTTGTAAAAATTATAATTTATATATAGTTACGGGGTTTGCAGAGAGAGAAAACAATAAATTATATAATAGTGCACTTCTAATTGGCCCCTCTGGGTTAATTTCAACTTATCGAAAAATTCATTTATTTAATACTGAAAAAGAGTATTTTGATCCTGGTAATATTTCTTTAAAACCAATTACCATTAATGGGGCTAGTATTGGTTTGATGATTTGTTATGACTGGATATTTCCTGAAGTTACACGGTCTTTAGCTATTCAAGGTGTTGATATAATTTGCCACCCATCTAATTTGGTGCTTAGCTATTGCCAAAAAACAATGATTAGTCGTTGTATTGAAAACGGTGTGTATGCCATTACGGCAAATCGTACAGGAACTGAAGTTCGCCCACGTGGCGAATTAATTTTTACAGGACAAAGTCAAATCGTAAATACGAAGGGTGAAGTGCTTGCCCATTCGAATGTAGATGACGATGAGCTTGTAATACAGGAAATTGATCCATTAGAAGCTAAACAAAAAATGCTCACCGAAAATAATCACTTATTAAATGATAGACGCCCAGAATACTATGATGTCTTGTATAAATAATGCAAAAGGTTATTAATTACCATTTATGAATTCAGTTCAACTCACTCAAGAATTAGTTCGGATAAACACGGTAAACCCACCGGGTGATGAGCATGAATGTGCGAAGTATTTGGGGAAATATCTTCAAGATAATGGGTTTAATATTCATTACCATGAGTTTGCTAAAAATAGAACAAGCCTAGTAGCAAGAATTGAAGGTTCTGAAGATAAGTTACCAATTTGCTTTACAGGACATATAGATACTGTTCCGTTGGGCGCTACTAAGTGGAGTTGTGATCCATTTGCTGCTGATATTGATAATGGAAAGTTATTTGGTCGTGGCACTAGCGACATGAAAGCCGGCGTTGCAGCATTTGTTGCAGCAGCAGTGCAAGTTACAAAAAATACGAAGCCTAAAGCCGGGTTGGAATTAGTTATCACGGCAGGTGAAGAGACGGGATGTGAAGGCGCTAACCACATGGCACAATTACCTAATGCGTTAAAAAAAGTTGGGGCAATAATAGTAGGTGAACCAACATCTAATTATCCCTTAGTAGGTCATAAAGGGGCTTACTGGTTAAGGCTAATAAGCAAAGGAATAACCGCGCACGGCTCAATGCCTGAAAAAGGTGACAATGCCATTTATAAAATGGCAAAAGCGGTTAATAAATTAGCGAACTACCAGTGGACTACAGATGCGCACGCAGTATTAGGAATGCCAACGTTAAATGTAAGCACTATTCAAGCAGGGATGAATATTAACTCTGTACCGGATAGGGCTGAAGCAACAGTAGATATAAGAACCATTCCTGATCAAAAGCAGTCACAACTGATGGATGAGTTTACGAAGTTATTAGGTGACGATGTTGAAATTGAAGAAATAGTAGGAGTAGATGGAATTTGGGCAGAGCCAGAAAATAATTGGGTGAAACAAGTTTTTTCTATTGCTAAAGAAGTATTAAATGTAAAGCCAGTGGCTCGTTCGGTAAGTTATTTTACCGATGGTCCATCACTTGCAAAATTCTCTAAAAATCCGCCTACATTAGTGCTTGGCCCAGGTGAAGCCGCAATGGCTCATCAAACAGATGAATTTTGTTTTATTGATAGAATTGAAGAGGCAGTAGATCTATACGAGCGTATTGCGCATAAATGGTGCTATGAATAGATTTTCATTTACTTAACATCACAAAATCAAAACTACATAAAAATATATTAACTCATTTATTAGTTAAATTTATAAAAATAATGGTCTGTAGATAATTGTTAAGCTACTTATAACTATTTTCAATCAGTTCTGCGTCCGCATTCATGCGGTGTACACTTTGATATTTTTAACTATATCCCACAGTTACATATATCAAGTAGTTGTAATACACTTGATTGAAATCGGTTCAATAAAAAGGTACGACAAGAATGCCGACAACAACAAAGATCGATGAGGCTGAAGTCAAAGTTGCCTGCATCCAGATGGAGCCAAAGGTTGGCAAGAAAGACGAAAATATTCGTCATACCACTAAGCTAATTGAAGAAGCTGCTGAGAATGGAGCGGGTTTAGTTGTGCTGCCTGAGCTTTGTAATTCTGGCTATGTTTTCAATACTCGTGAAGAAGCTTTTGATCTTTCGGAAGAGGTGCCTAATGGCCCAACTTGTGAAGCATGGTGCAAAGTTGCTAAGGAACATAATTTACACATAGTTGCAGGTATAAACGAGCGTGAAGGAACGGTTCTTTATAACTCTTCTGTTGTTATTGGGCCAAAAGGTTATATAGGTACATTCCGCAAAGTACATTTATGGAACGAGGAAAACTTATTCTTTGAACCAGGAAATTTAGGTTTTCCGGTTTATAAAACATCGATTGGTCGAATCGGCACCTTCATTTGCTATGACGGTTGGTTTCCTGAGAGTTATCGCTTATGTGCATTACAGGGTGCAGATATTATTTGCATACCTACTAACTGGGTACCTATCCCAGGACAAGCTGAAGGACGTGAGGCAATGGCTAATATTTTAGTTATGGCTGCATCCCACTCAAACTCAGTTTTTATTGCTGCTGCAGATCGAATTGGAACTGAACGTTCTCAACCTTTTGTAGGGCAGAGTCTAATTACGAGCTATGCAGGTTGGCCAATTGGCGGCCCTGCAAGTTTTGATAAAGAGGAAATAATTTACGCAGACGTAAACCTTGCTGATGCAAGGCGCAAACGGAATTGGAATGAATATAATCAAGTTTTACGTGATCGAAGAAGCGATGTGTACGATGAGATGCTTGGCGCTGAAATTAAGCCCGGTTGGTACTAATTTATTACTTATAAAACTTGCAACCCATAATCAAAATATCAATAACCGGAGAGTCAGAAATGAGTAAAGATATAACTAAAGCGACTATCAGTCGTCGTACTGTTTTAAAAGGTATTACTGCAGCTGCAGGTGTTGCGGTTGCACCAACCTTTATTAAAAATCTGAGAGCTGCTGATAATATTAAAGTTGGTATAATTTCACCACTCACTGGAGCATGGACGGTGTATGGAAAGGCGCATATTTCAGGGTTTGAACTTGCGGCCGATGAAATTAATGCTGCAGGTGGTGTGTTAGGCCGCCAATTAGAATTAGTAGTTGGTGATTCTAAGACAGAACCACGAATAGTCGTAGAACAAGCGAATCGCTTAATTAGACAAGAAAAAGTAGATTTTCTTGCAGGTACATTTTCGAGTGCAGAAAGAAATGCAGCAGGTCCTGTAGTTAAGTCGGCAGATAAAATTTTGCTATATCCAACTTTTTACGAAGGACAAGAAAAAGAATATTACCCAGGTGTATGCAATAAAAATATATTCATGTTTGGGCCTGAGCCGACTCAGCAAGTATGGCCTCACTTAGATTATATTATGAAAAAATATGGTAAGAAGTTTTTCATGATTGGATCAGATTACGCATGGCCACGAGTAACTAACCTTGTTACCAAACGAAAGTTAGATGAGCTAGGTGGTGAAGTGGTTGGAGAAGTTTATATTCCATTTGGTACGCCACAGTATGAGTCTGTTTTGCGCGATATACGCAAGTCAGGCGCAGACGTAATATTCCACTCACTAACGGGGAGTGACACAGTTAACTTCCGCCAACAATTTGCTGCGGCAGGGATGAAAGAAGATTTTACACTTTGGACAGTAGATGATGAAGAAGTGGTTACAACAGGATTAGGAC
>JAPUHH010000146.1 GCA_027297825.1 Gammaproteobacteria bacterium | reverse complement strand
CAAAGTTTTGATAATCTGGTTAGGTGCAATCTTAAGAAACTTGCACACATCTTCTATGCTGTGTTGATTGGGTGTGGCAATTTTTTCAAGCGGCTGATTTGCTTGGCTACTTGCACTCTTAACGGAGAATGTTGGTGCGAGTTCTACATTAGCGGCATAGTCACTTTGTGATGAAAAAGCAATGGCATCCTCACCAGACTCTGCTAACACATGGAATTCATGCGAGGCATTGCCGCCAATGCTGCCGGCGTCAGCCGCAACCGCTCGAAACTCTAAACCCAGGCGATTGAAAATTTTGGTGTAGGTTTCATGCATTAACTGATAGGTCGTTTCTAAGCACTCTTTACTGGTATGAAATGAGTACGCATCTTTCATGCTAAATTCACGCGCGCGCAGAACACCAAAGCGAGGGCGTATTTCGTCACGAAACTTGGTTTGTATTTGATAAAAGTTAATCGGTAATTGCTTGTAACTACGAATTTCGCGACGTACCAAATCAGTGATAACTTCTTCGTGTGTTGGTCCGTAACAAAATTCTCGTGTGTGCCGATCTTGAATACGTAATAGCTCGGGCCCATATTGTTCCCAGCGCCCGGATTCTTGCCATAATTCGGCTGGTTGCACAGATGGCATAAGCAACTCTATGGCGCCGGCATTATTCATTTCCTCTCTTATGATATTTTCAACTTTCCGCAGGATGCGTAATCCGAGCGGCAGCCAAGTGTAAAGCCCGGCCGCGAGACGGCGTATCATCCCGGCTCGTAGCATTAGTTGATGGCTAATGAGCTCTGCATCCGCAGGAGACTCTTTGAGCGTAAATAATGGAAACTGGCTTACACGCATAAATTATTGTTATATGTTTTGAAGGCTACATAGTAACAAGTTGTCTGTCGGGAACAAGCGATGAGACATCATGTGTGATGACGGTAAGTATGTTGTTTTTGCATACTAATCTCGGCATGCAGAAGGAGACGGCAAGCAAAATGCTTGTAAGTGGATTTTCAGGCAGGCAGTTGGATAGGCGTAACGCGCTTAGTCCTTGGTGATTAAACTTGGCAATATTCCTTGATATTCGATTGCGCCTCTTGGATTTTACTTTGGCGCTCTTCTTCCGAAAGTTTTCGGTATATATCGCCATCTTTAACTGTCACTTGTACGCGACTAGACAATGACTGCATATTATTTTGTGCAATTGCACAATTTTCTTTCTTGATTCGATTGCTCTCTTCTAGAACTTCTTTTTCAGTCTTTTCTTGCTGGCGTTTCTCACGGCGTTGCTCGAAGCTGCTGCCGGTATTGCTAGATTCGGCTTTGGCAACCGAAGTTGGCTTGCTAATATTTTTTTCGGTGATCACCTCAAACTTAATGCCTGCTGGGGGCGGGATTTGGCTGTAAATGGTTTTGCCGTCTTCGTTCCATTTATACACAGTGGTCGCATAGACAGCGGAAGATACCGACAATGCAATAAATGCACTGATGAGTATTTTAAGGGTCATTTGTTGAATATTAGGTTGTAATTTCATGAGCTAAGTTTAGCAAAATTAGTGGCGCTATATGGCTAAAATACTAATTCTGAATGGTTGGACGGGCCGATTCAAACGACGAAAGTTAAGATGATCATCCATTCAGCCAGAATTTGCAGGCAATTTTTGGAGCTTAAATTAACTTCATTTACTTTAAAAATCATACAGCTAAGTTAACTATTCAGGTGTTATACTCCGTTATAAATAATTTGAATGAGCTTTCATGGGGCTAAAATGGCAGATCGGCGCTTACAGGTTTTTTACACCGTTGCAAAATTGCTCAGCTTTACTAAGGCTGCAGAAACATTACACATGACGCAACCGGCAGTTACTTTTCAAGTGCGTCAGCTGGAAGAACATTTCAATACCCGTTTATTTGATCGTACTCATAACCGTGTCACGCTCACGGAAGCGGGCCGCAAGTCTTACGAATATGCTGAAGACATCTTTGAACTCTATGCGGAGATGGAAAATTCCGTCAAAGAACTAACCGGTGAGGTCAGTGGTGCGTTAACCCTAGGTGCTAGTACCACGATTGCTGAATACATGTTGCCTAGCTTGCTCAGTGGCTTCACAAAAAAATTCCCAGATATTCAATTGCGGCTAAAAGTTTCGAATACCGAAGGCATTGTATCGATGATCGAAAATAGCATGATCGATCTGGGTATTGTTGAAGGTCCAGTGACAAATAAAAATTTAATAGTTGAAATGTGTCGTGTAGATAATTTAGTAGTGATTGTTCCTCCCGAACATGAGCTGACGAGTCGAGACTCGATATCGATGGATGAGTTAATGCATTATTCATTTATATGTCGCGAAGAAGGCTCTGGCACGCGCGATGTAATTATGGATCACATGACTAAGATGGGTTTGGATAAAAATAATTTAAATATTTGTTTAGAGCTTGGTAGCCCTGAGTCTATAAAAGGCGCAGTCGAAGCGGGAATGGGGGTTGCCATTGTTTCAAGCGCAACCATTGAGAAAGAGCTAAAATTAAATGTCCTGAGTAAACTTGATCTTGATCCAGCGCTTGAAAGGTCATTTTCTTTTGTGCGTCAAAGACAAAAGTTCCGACTGCGTGCAATGGAAGGGTTGTTAGAGTATGCGCGTGGCTATTGTGACCCAGAAAAGTCAGTAGCGTGATTATTGTTTAGCGTAAAGGCTGGCTGAGGAATAATCGTTTGGGCTCAAAAGCAGTCTGTCTAACTTAACAAATTTCTCAATTGTCATATTTTCATCAAGTAGGCTAGCTTAATACTAAGAGTTCAATAAAATTGGAATCGGAAATAATTCTTCCTTATAGTTCTTCGCAATTACAGTATCGAATCGATGCATGATTGAATATATTAAAAGCTGGTATCAGCGCCACTTTTCCGATCCGCAAGTAGTCATTCTTGCGTTATTCATACTTATTGGATTCGCGATTATTTTAATAGCGGGTGACATATTGGCACCATTGCTTGCGAGTATCGTTATTGCCTATGTGTTGGATGGTGCGGTAGAGATATTGCGGCGCAGCAAAATTCCAAGATTTCTAGCCTTAGTGTTAGTATTTTTTGCCTTTATCGCGTTGTTGCGATTGATTCTATTCGGGCTCATCCCAAAATTATCACAACAGTTCACACAGTTTTTTAGAGAGTTGCCAAGCATGATCGCGCATGGCCAAGATCTTCTGATGCAATTGCCTGATAAGTATCCTAGTTTGTCGCAAATATTTACTGAAGAACAAGTTAAAGAATTTGTTTGGTCAATTCGTTCGCAATTAATTTCTGCGGGACATAATTTTATTGCTCAACCGTTAGAATCTGTAGTTGGGTTAATTACGATTATGATTTATCTGGTGCTTGTGCCGCTGATGGTGTTCTTTTTTCTTAAGGATAAATACAAGATTCTTGAGTGGGTGGAAGGCTTTCTTCCGTCGAATCGCGAATTAACCAATGAAGTTTGGTTTGATGTTAATCAGAAGATTGCTAGCTACATTCGAGGAAAATTTGTAGAAGTTTTTGCGGTATGGTTCATCACTTATGTGATATTTGTGTTTTTTGATCTTGATTATGCAATGTTACTTTCATTTTTAGTGGGCATCTCGGTGATTATTCCCTATGTGGGCGCTGCCGTGATTACAGTGCCGGTTGCATTCGTAGCGTATTTTCAATGGGGATTTGGCTCGCAGTTTGCATATGTGTTAATTGCGTATGCAGTAATTCAATTTTTAGATGGCAATATCTTGGTGCCACTATTGTTTTCAGAAGTAGTGAATTTGCACCCCGTTGCAATCATTGCTGCAGTGTTAATATTTGGTGGAATATGGGGTCTTTGGGGAGTATTTTTTGCGATACCGTTGGCAACGCTCGTGAATGCGGTAATCAAGGCTTGGCCAAATGTAAACATTGATGAAGATCAAGCGGCCCAACAAGAAGTCGCGTCCGCCGGAAATTCACAATAACGCTACGACTTCTATAACCTTCGTTTATGTAGTTATACGCTTTTACTGTTGCGCCATTCATGTATTTCATTTTAAACGCGTTAAATTGGGTGCATAGCTCTTCGTTTGTGTCTGAAATTAGCTCAAAAGGATTGTGTATTTTTCTTTAAATTTCTGATGTGAGGTTAGGGTGTCGTGAGATACACCATAGATTACGGTGTCGGTTCGTTTAAAATTTGCATGCGCATTTCTGAAATCTTCGTCTTCAGTCTTGTACCTCGGTGAGTTGTCCCTTGGGCATAAATATAAAATAAGCTTGTTACCCTGAAAATCAGACAGTTTAAGGATTTTGTCGGGAGTCGCGATACAACGAAATGCCGGTACTTTTTTGTTTTAGACTGCTATTTTGTTTTTATCATTTGCTATACGCATACCTCTTATTTAGCTAGGGTTAGCTGCAGGCTACCTTGTAATGCCATGATTTCATTTGTAATATCGCCAACTTCTATATTCAACAGTCCATTTGAGGTAGTTTGTGTTCAAAGGTAGCATGGTGGCCATTGCCACTCCTATGCATGAGGGAGGTGCGATCGATTATGAAACTTTGGCTAAGTTTGTCGAGTTTCATATTGAGAACGATACGGATGCCATTGTTCCTGCGGGCACAACGGGTGAGTCTGCAACTTTAGACCATGCTGAACATTGCGAAGTGATTCGTTTTGTAGTGCAGCAGGTAAAGGGTCGTATACCTGTCATAGCAGGCACTGGGGCAAATTCTACACGTGAAGCCATTGATCTTACTCAATGTGCAAAAGATGCAGGTGCGGATGCCTGCTTATTGGTATCTCCTTACTATAATAAACCGACTCAAGAGGGTTTGGTGCTGCATCATCAGGCCATTGCGAAGGCTGTGGTCATTCCGCAAATCCTATATAATGTGCCTGGACGGACTGCATGTGACCTGCTGCCTGAAACGGCTATTCGTCTTTCTCAGGTAGAGAACATTATTGGTATTAAAGAAGCCACGGGGGATATTGGTCGTTGTGAAAAGATCCTTGCTGAAAGCGAAGATGGTTTTTTGCTAATTAGTGGTGATGATGCCACGGCTATGGAGTTTCTTTTGGCAGGAGGCCATGGCGTGATTACGGTGGTTGGCAATGTCGCACCGAAATTGTTTCATGAGTTATGTATGGCGGGTATTAAAGGTGATCGAACTAATGCGCAACAATTTAACTCTAAGTTGGAACGACTAAGTGTCGACCTGTTTATTGAATCCAATCCAATCCCAGTTAAATGGTGTTTGAGTGAGATGGGTTTGTTTCCAAAAGGCGAGCGTCTGCCAATGACAAGATTATCGAGCGCTCATCATGAAACATTGCGTCAGGCATTGCGCATTGCTGGTTGTATTTAAATAATAGGATTACCTACACGGATGAATATTCAATTACCCGTTTTGCGGTTTGAATTATTAATGTTTGTGCTGATATCCATGCTCAGTGGCTGTGGATTTTTAAATCGTGGTGGTAATTATGCAGACAGTGGCAGCACCAACCCGTTAGAGGCCCCGCCAGATTTAGTCACACCAGAGTGGGCAGATAGTTTAGAGATTCCTAAAACCGCTAACGATCGAATCAGTGCCTTGGAAACACAAGGCCCAGCACTGGGAGCCGCAGTGTTACCCGAGTTTGTGGATGTGCGAGTGCGACGAGAAGGCCCAACGCGTTGGTTAGAGGTGGATACTGATCCAGTAACGCTTTGGCCATTGTTGCGCAAATTTATTCAAGATGAGAATTTTGACATTGCTGCCGATGAGCCTGTGCTGGGTTATATTGAAACGGAGTGGAAACAAAATTTAGGTCGGTCAGTTAGCACCGAAAATCAGCAAGATAGCTATGATGTAACCGGTGAAAAATTTCGTATTCGACTCGAGCGCCAACCCAATGCTGTGACAAATATATTCTTGACACAGCGTGGTGCAGAAGTCGCTGCGATCAATAAGGAAAATCAAATCTTGTGGAAACCACAGCCACCTAATGGTGAGCGAGAAGCCGAGATGATGATTCGATTGATGGAGTTTTTAGGCTCTTCCAGAGAAGATGCGCAATATAAATTTGCCAATGCCGATGCGCAATTTTTATATCTGGATATTAAAGACATCGGTGGCGTGCCAGTTTTGATGGTAGGTGATGTATACTCTCGTGTTTGGCGTAGAACCGGAGTCGCGTTAGATCGTTCCGGCTTGTTAGTTGAAGACCATAATCGTAATAAAGGCGTTTATTATGTGGCGTTAGATCTTGCGCCTACTGAAGTTAGCGTACAGTCAGTGGAGACTAAAAAAACCTTCTATCAAATTCATTTGCTTCGTCAGGGCAAGCAAACCTTAATTACTGCGCATGAGGTTGATAAAGAAGCAGGAATAATTAGTCCGGAGATGGCTAGGCAGTTATTGCGAAGAATTGTTGCTGCATATCCAGGCAGCTATCCCAACGCATAGAGAGACACTGACTTATATTGATATGCCGTTAAGAAGTATTTAATAATACTCAGTTGCTGACGCTAATCAAGCAGAGCTTCTGTAGTTAAGATTAAGCTGTTGATGGTTGTGTTTCGCTAGCGCTAATAAAAGACTGGATCGATTTCAGTAATGAGTCTGCATCCAAACCCGCATCAATCAATAGTTCCTCGCGTGAGGCATGGTCTAAAAATTGATCGGGCAAGCCTAGATTTTTAATGCGAATAGCATAGGGGTCTTGAGCGAGCACTTCATTCACCGCGCTGCCTGCGCCTCCCATTACTGCATTATCTTCTACCGTAATAATATAGTCATAATGCTTAGCGATATCTTTTATTAGCTTTTGATCTATGGGTTTTACAAAACGCATATTCACTACCGTTGCATTTAATTCCTCTCCGGCTTTTAGGGCGTCATAAACAGGACTGCCAAACGCTAAAATAGCAATGTGTTTGCCTTCGCGAAGTATTTTAGCTTTGCCAATGGCTAAGGCATTCATGTCTGGATGTACCGGTGCGCCAGGCCCTGCGCCACGGGGATAGCGTACGGCTGTTGGGCTATCTTGGAGGTAGGCGGTGTACAGCATGCGGCGCGTTTCGTTTTCATCCGCCGGTGCCATTACTACCATATTCGGGATACAGCGTAAGTAGGTAAGGTCAAAACTAC
>JAPUHH010000145.1 GCA_027297825.1 Gammaproteobacteria bacterium | reverse complement strand
AAAATGACAAACCAAGACCGGCACTTATACGCAACATCTTGCCACCCAGAATTGGGAAATCTTCTTGCATAGGGATTAGCATTTTTGCACTAGCAAGATCGCTAGATAAATCAATGGCTAATCGGTTTGACAGATTTGTATTATTTGCCAACATAGAATTGAGCTCTTTTTCGGTTAGCTTGATTTCACGTTTTTCTGAAGTTTCACTATAGGCTTCTGGCTCTAGACTAGTCTCTTCACTTTGTTTTTGTTCTGCGCTATTTGTTGCAGATGATCCATTGCCGACTTGTGTTGAAGCAATCTGACGAGGATCGGGTTGAATCCCAAGCGCTTGAAGCTTTTGATTTAATATGTGCGTTTCAGCAGTGTTGAGCGAAACAGGTGTAAATTCGCTTAAAAGTACAAAGCGCTGCAATACAAAATAGGTGCACACGCATGCAACCAGCAAGGTTAACAATACTATTAGCAGCACTTGTTTGCCGCTAAAACCTGTAGTCTTGACATCATTCATAGTGATCCTCCAATTAGCAATTAAGCCTTTCTCCAACCCGAAGTTCCATCCGGTCGGTCTTGAATTTCTATATTCATTGCTGTTAATTGATCCCTAAATTGATCTGCGAGCGCAAAATCCTTATCTTTTTTTGCTTGCGCTCTAGCTGAAATTAACGCATCAATCTCATCTTCATTTACTTCTCCGACACCACGAAACCATGTTGCAGGCTCTTGTTGCAGTAGCCCTAGCATATACCCCGCCGCTAATATTTGTTTCTTAATATTTTTCCTCAACGCTGTATCTTTTTCTGTATTCGCCTGCTTAGCTAACTTATGCAGTACTGCAAAAGCGGCTGGAGTATTGAGATCATCTCTAAGTGCATTGATAAACTCTATAGGCACATCTGCCGGCGACATTTCAACTTCTATATCTTGCAATTCTTGCAAGGCGCCATACAGTCGATCTAAATTTCTACGTGATTGATTCAGCGCATCATCGGTCCAATCTAGTGGGCTGCGATAATGTGTGCTCAATAAAGTAAGCCGAAACGATTCACCAGACGCTTGCTTAAGTAGATCATGCACCAATAAAACATTGCCAATTGATTTAGACATTTTTTCTTGGTCAACATTTACAAATCCATTGTGCATCCAATAGCGACTAAACAATTTGCCACCATGCACACAGGTGCTTTGCGCCCTTTCGTTCTCGTGATGAGGAAATACCAAATCTTGCCCACCACCATGAATATCAATTGTCTCACCTAGATGCTGTTTAACCATAGTTGAACACTCAATATGCCAGCCTGGACGACCACCACCCCAGGGGCTGCCCCAAGAAGGCTGATCTTTATTCGATGGCTTCCATAGAACAAAATCTGCAGGGTCTTTTTTATACGGCGCAACTTCTACGCGCGCACCTGCAATCATGTCTTTCATATTGCGGCCGGATAATTTTCCATATTCCGTATAAGAAGGCACATGGAACAGTACGTGTCCTTCAACTTCGTACGCGTTACCCTCTTTAATCAACTGTTCAATCATGCTGATAATTTGCGGCATGTGTTCAGTTACTCGAGGCTCGTTGGTAGGCTGCAATACCGCCAGCTTTGACATATCTTGATGATAAATCTCTGTGTAACGTGCACTAATCTTATCAATCGAAACATTTTCTTTTAGCGCAGCTGCATTTATTTTGTCATCTACATCGGTAATGTTTCGCGTGTAGATTACATTTTCAAATTCATGTCTGAGTAATCGATAGAATATATCGAACACTACTGCAGGCCGCGCATTGCCAATATGCGGATGACTATAAACAGTGGGCCCGCATACATACATCGTGACTCGTTTTGAATCCGCAGGAATAAACTGCTCTTTTTTTCGAGTCAAGGTGTTAAAAATATGTATTTTCATTATAAGTATAATTTGTCGATTTCTGTCCGATATTTATTCTCGTCTCACAGCAAGATATTTGCTGATATAGAGCTCTTAATTTACCCATATTAGCAAGATTAGCTAATTTCGCTGAAATAAGTCTCTAAAAAAGAGTGTCTTTATATATAGAGACATCTTTATTAACCAGAAAGCTACACTTGAAATTGAAACGATTTTTCACTTTTGAGTGTGACCTGTTGCAAAGATGCAAATTGCATTGCTCCATTAATATTAAGTGGCTGAATAATAATAATTAATAATAGAAGGTAAGAATATACATGCAGTTGAAAAAAGCTGCCAATTTGGCTTTTAAAAAAGCCAGTGCAACACTACTATCCAGCATATTTGCTGGCGTTATCGGTGCATTGTGCTCTGCGTCTTTACTCGCAAAAAATCAAGCTACTGTTGAAGTGGCTCCACATGCTAGCAATATACAACAAATTAATATTCTACACTCATTGAATAACTCATCTTTGTCGTTGAAAGATGAGGTCGCTAAGCTTTACCACTTGCAAAACTACAAGCTCATCTGGAGCAGCGGCAAGCAATACAATAATAATGCATTTGAATTATTTAAGGTCATTCAAAATGCTGAAAACCTAGGGCTTAATCCTGCAGATTATGATGCAGAGGTTATTCAGTATTTTTTAGAATCGACCATCAATGACCCTAAAATTCTGAGTAAATTAGATATCACCTTTACGCATGCATATATACAGCTTGCGATCCATTTAGCGAAAGGCCGCTACATTCAAGCTAGTACCATCCAAGACGAGGGAGTTTCTCTAATACAAAAATTGAATGAAGCCGTGAACAATCGCGCAGTATCCATCACGCTTAAAAACTTACAACCCCGTAATGCTAGCTATTCCAGATTAGCGCTTGCGTTGAAGAAATACCGATCACTTAAAGATGAATATGATCCAATAGTACTAAACACTAGATCGCTCACCATTGGCGACAAATCTACAGAAGTTATTAAACTTAGAAAACGACTGTATGATTATGGGGATTATATTGGAACGAACTTACATAACGACAAACTAGATGAGACACTCGCACTTGCCATTACTCGTTTTCAAGATCGTCACGGATTAGAAGCGGATGGAATTTTGGGCAAAAGAACTGTAATTGAACTCAATAAACCTATCGCAGCTCGTATCCAACAGCTTGAGCTTAATCTTGAACGCTCTAGGCAATTACCCGCATTCAATCAAGGACGTCATCTCATCATTAACATTCCTGAATATCGTTTATATGTAAATGAAAACGGACGAACCATATATCAATCTCGAGTAGTAGTAGGCAAAAAGAAAAATAAAACGCCTGTGTTTTCTTCCAAACTTACCGAACTGGTTTTAAACCCATATTGGAATGTACCGAAATCAATTACCAGTAAAGAAATTATTCCGAAACTTCAGCAAGACCCCGACTATCTTGCTAGAAATAACATGAAAGTCTTAGGTATATTTAACAACCAAACTCATGTTGTCAACCCTGAAACGGTTGACTGGTCTAGCATAAATCTCACCGATCTGCCCTTTCGGATACGACAAGATCCAGGCGCACAGAATTCATTGGGCCGAATAAAATTTATTTTCCCAAATGCTTATAGTGTTTATCTGCATGACACACCATCTCGGCACTTATTTGCAAGTAATAATCGCGCTTATAGTCATGGATGTATTCGGCTCGAAGATCCATTGGGTTTAGCCGAAGTATTGCTGTCTGATATAAACACTTGGTCAAAAGATGACCTGTCTTACTTTGTTAAACGCAAGCGACCTAAAACCATAAAACTCGACAATCCCATCCCTATTCACATTACCTATATGACCGCTTGGGTCGATGACCAAGCCATCATTAATTTTCGACCAGACATCTATAAACGAGATAGGAAATTTACAAGTACCTTGTATAATGCAGCGCATTAATTAATACGCATTAGCACAAGGACAAATTGTGAGTAAGCCCGATGAGTCAATAGACTCGACTAACCATAGTCGTCGTAAGCTTTTGAAATGCTCCGCTTCATTGGCAGTAGTTTCATCATTTCCTCAAATAATTCAGGCAAGTAGCGGGCTTACTTCACAACGATCTTTAGAATTCTTAAATTTACACACAGACGAATCACTGGGCTGTTGTTATTGGGCCAATGGAATCTATGTGCCTCACAGCCTGAGCGAAATTAACCACATCCTACGTGACCACCGTGCGAATGAGATCTATGCAATGGACCCTACTCTGCTAGATCTGCTCTATGTATTACGAGAAGCCACTGGCTCTCAATCCCCATACCACGTCATTTCCGCCTACCGTTCTCCCCAAACCAATGAGAAATTGCGTAACCGCGGCAACGGAGTTGCCAGGCGAAGTCTCCATATGCAAGGCAAAGCAATCGATATTCGCTTACCCGACATAGAATTATCTCAATTACGTGATACTGCTATGGCTCTTAATGCGGGTGGTGTCGGATATTATCAACAAAGCAACTTCCTACACATAGATATCGGCCAACCTCGTAGCTGGTAGATCATGCAGCCTGGCAAGCATTCTCCGCTTGCCACACATACTAGGCGCTCCAATACAGGACGCACCAAAATCGTAGTACCTGACTACTTGGCATGAAGTTCATTCATCTCTTTTTCAGTTTATTAATGTCGGGGTTTGCAGCATCACAATGGAATGATCCAGATCGCATCTTATGGATTTCCATTTACTTTGCTACTGCATTGTTGGCGCTAACGGCTTTTACTCAAGTTTGCAAACCTTGCGCACAAGCTTGGGCAATCATGCTTTGTATAATTGCTTTAACGATGTCATTACGAACATTTTCAGAATTGATTAGCTATATTCAAACATCAAGTTTTGGTGAATTATTTGCACCCATGTCTGAACATAAATCTTATAGCGAAGAAACGCGAGAATTCCTAGGGCTGTTGATCGTCATGCTATATAGTATTTTTGTGGCCATGCAATTCCATCAAAACAAATCTAAAAAATGAGTATTTTAGACGTACCTTACGCTGTACCTACTGCCCTAATATTTGATTGGCACGCCACCTTAGTGGATACACACGATGCTATGTATCACGCCGTAGATGACATATTGCCAAAATTAGAAGAACTAGATCTAAAAGATAAATTAATTAAAATTGAAGACAGTAAAACTGTAGATGACGCGAAACTTGTAAAATATATAAAAGAAAATAAAAAGCTTCACCCAAAAGTGAAAGCAGCATGCAAAATCTCTAGAACAGACATTTTTGAGGTTTTATTCGGCGATAATGAACAAGCTAAAAAAATAGCCCACCAAGCATTTGATGCAGCATATAGAAATTATTTTGGACTGATCACGCCTTTAGAAGAAAGATTTGAAAGTGTATTGCAAGAATTAAAGTCTATGGGTTTGTTGCTTGCGGTACTTACCAATAGAAATCGCGAATTTTTGGAAAAAGAGATCACTTGCGTTGGTGGTTCTGATTGGACACATCTTTTCAATACCACAGTATGTGGCGATGACGTGGAACACCGAAAACCAGCACCTGATTTAATCCTAAGAACCCTAACTAATTTGAACATCGAACCCGGCCCACATGCCTGGTATGTTGGGGATAGCACAACAGACATCATTGCCGCCAAAAGAGCCAACGTGACTGCAATTTTTTATAATGGTGTAGGATGGGATCAAGACTGGATCAATAAAATTTTCCCAGGAACGGTTAAACACCCACATGTCCCAGACGCTATTGTTAATAATAGCTTGGAATTATTAGGGCTTGCGAAAAACTTTATGAATTATTCCAATATATTCGAAGCGTGATGCTTAAACCAAGCCCTCAGCTCTTACAAGTAAAGCTGATACATTCATGTCTAACTTATCTTTTTTCTCGTTTTAACAATTCTATGAACACACCAGTAGTTATATTTACAGATTTAGATGGCCCCTTATTAGATCATCATAATTATTCTTTTATACCAGCAATTTTTTTTATATCATTCCAGTCACCTAAGTCTTTGTTTACCTTTTGATAATTAATAACCGCAAACCCATCATCTGAGCTATACGGGAAAAATGGCAATACATGGATTGTGCTGATAGCGCCTCTCGCGTATTTCATTAAAAATCCATATAACACTTGAAGTGGATTAGCTACATCTGAATAAATGGAATTTCCATAAGTAATTAGAAAAACCTCCCGCTCATCCCAGTGCAATGCTGAATCATTAGATAATTGAGGTGTTTTACTAGGCTGTAAGCCAGCAAATACGTTTATAAAACTATTTGTTATTTCTTTTGATTCACTCTCTTCATAGACTCTCGAAATATTTGAATCTAGCCTGTTAAAAAACTGCTCTTCCGTTAAACTTTGTATGTCCATATTCGCCTTACATAGATTCCATTATTTTTAACATTCTCATATATACTAGATCTGTAACCATTCAAGTAAAAGGCCTGAAAATAATTATATGGCAATTCAACCACCAGAAAGCGTACGAATCAGCCAATCGGTTGCTATCTTAATTGATGGCAACAATATTGAACGCAGCATCCACACCGAGACAGGTGATACAAATACAATGCTCAATTTCGACACCTTAATTCCAAAATTATTAGATAACCGAGGATTAAGTCGGCTCATTTACTTCCGCGAAGGTAAACAAATCTCTCAAAAATTACAGGAACGCCTACATGGTTTCTATCATGGCTCAGTACGCCCGTGCCATAAAAGTGCAGACATCCCACTAACGATCAAGGCCACACAAGTTGCTAGCAAAGTAGACACCATCATTATCATGTCAGGTGACTCAGACTTTATAGAACTTGTAAGACACCTCAAGTCTGAAGGCGTGCGAGTCGAGATCGCTGCAGTAGCCAGCACTACTTCAAAACTGTTGATTGATGAAGCAGACTATTTTCAAGAGCTAACAAAAGAACACTGGTATACGCTCACGCCAAAACGCACCAAACGAAACCCTCTCCCAAAAAAGCCTAATGACTCCAAATAACTCAAATCTATTTATTCTGCATCTCCTTGCCACAGCATCTCGTAACCTATTTCATAGGTTTCACTTGCATATTGAGCTAGGACTTCAAATTTTTCTTTAAAAGCTTTGTCTGCATGAGATTTTTCATGCTGCTCAAAGGACTGCCAATAGGTGACGATGGTTATATGGTCATCGGTTTGTTTTTTTGATGCGATGGATCCTTCATCAGATACAAAGCCAGAAAACTTATAGACCTGTCCGCCGATAAAACCACCTTTATCATTGCCATAAGTATTCTTAACGACGTTACACATTTCGCCCAAAGCAAGCTGCACATCTTCTTCGGATACACCTTCTTTTAATTTCACAACGTTGTATAACATTACACATCCAAATGGAATGCTAAGCGGGTTGAACATATTTTACTCCTTAAGTTTTGTTACAATTACTCAAAATTTTCCATATTTTAAATCACCAGATCTCATAAGTGCCAAATAAATAGACATATATATTCAGATGGAATACTTTTTTTACCCTTAAACGAATAAATGAGAGATAACAATGAGACTATTTGAATTCACAAAAGATTTTGGCAAAAGTTATAATGGCCAATTTTCGAAGTATTGCTTTATGAAGATGCCAAGACAATCCATATTATTGAGCTTGATTCTAGTTATTTCGCAATCTGTGATTGCCCAAGAAATTCAATTCACAAGCGGTGAAAAACAAGTTTCATTAGTCGAACTATATACTTCACAGGGCTGCAGCAGCTGCCCTCCTGCGGATACATGGCTAAGCGAGTTAAAAAATGAACCAGGGTTATGGACAGAATTTGTCCCTGTCGCATTTCATGTCAGTTATTGGGATTACCTTGGCTGGAAAGACCGCTTCTCAAAAAAGGAGCACTCAAGTAGACAACGATTACATAAAAATCAAGGGCATGTGAAAGTCGTTTATACGCCTGGATTTTTCCTTAATGGAAAAGAATGGAAAAAGCGTTTCAGACTAGGAGTCCCGACATTTGGCAATGAAGTCCCTGGCATAATCAGTGCAACCTTAGATGAACAAAATTTAAAAGTGCGCTATTCACCATCACAAAATATCACTCAAACTACACTAAATGTGGCCATACTAGGATTTGGTTATCAATCTCCGATCAAATCTGGCGAGAACTCAAATCGTGTACTAAATGAAGATTTTGTATTACTTTCGCACCTTAAAAAGGCAGGGGCAAATAATAGTTGGGAAATTGAGCTGCCAAAAAAAGTGAGCCCTATGGCAGAAAGATATGGTCTGGCGATTTGGGTAAGCCAAGGTGGTGATTTAACCCCACTGCAAGCTACAGGTGGTTGGCTACCAAAAAATTATTTCCGATAATGCAAAAGATAGCGTTATGACTCAATAATGAGGAGGTCTTTCATCTTCATGACTTGAGTCAGGAAGAGATCGCATCGCATCTTTGAGTCGATCGTTTAGGGCCTGACAAAGCATTGATAGTTTATCTAACTGCGACTGTTGATCTATTACAATTGTATTTAATTCTTGCAAAAGATCTTCTTGGTAAGCCACTTTTGATTCTAATTCAATAATTCGATCTTCACTCATAAGAACTATCCAAAAAGACTCAATGCGGGTTCATTTAACTCACCTAATTGCTCACGCAGATCAAGTATATGTTGCTCCCAATATTGAACCGTATTAAACCAAGGAAATGCACGTGGGAATGCGGGGTCATCCCATCGTTTAGCCAACCACGCACTAAAGTGCATAATCCTCAAAGTCTTTAAAGCTTCAATGTATTTAAGTTGATGCAGTGGAAACTCCGCAAATTCATCATAGCCTTCCTTTATTTCACTAAGCTGAGCAGTTTGTCTAGCACGATCCCCAGATAATAGCATCCATATATCTTGTATGGCGGGTGCCATTCTAGCATCATCAAAATCTATAAAATGAGGTAGATCATCACGCCATAGAATATTACCCGCATGGCAATCACCATGTACACGAATATAGTCTGCATCTTCTGCTTCAACATATATTGCATCAATGATTTTTAAGATCTCAACCACTAATACATCATAGGAATCTTGTATATGTTGGGGCATAAAATTGTTGCGGATGAGTGCGGCACTTTCGTGCCCATAATTTTGACACGTTATTGTTGGTCGATATTGAAAAGGTTTGGCAGCACCTACCATATGTATGCGGCCCAAAAAACGTCCAAGAATAAATAAATTATCCAGATTATCTAATTCAGGCGCATAACCACCCTTCCTAGGATAAAGCGTAAGGCGAAAATCTTCGCAATGAAATAATGATTTACCACCAATGCTTAATGGAGGCACAACAGGTAATTCTTGTTCGACTAATTCAAAGCTATATTGGTGCTCTTCAAGAATTTGCTCGTCTGACCATCGCTGTGGTCGATAGAATTTTGCTATAAGCGGCTCGCCATCTTCTACACCTACTTGGTAAACACGGTTTTCATAGCTGTTTAATGCTAGAATTCTGCCGTCACAAACATAACCTTGCTGCTCTATTGCATTTAATATGAAGTCTGGTGTGAGACTTTCAAATGGGTGATTACTCTGATTTGTCATGAAGTCTCATAATGTATTTACTCACTAGCGAAAAGACTACAGTTTTTATAATAAATTTTTCATATGAGACTGAATATTTTTATCGCCTGCTAGCCATTTATTTGCAACATTCTTACCGACTGCTAAACATTCCTCACCAAACTCGCGCTTTGTAAATTCATCTCGCGTGCGTTTAACAATGGAGTTTGCCTGGTTTGAATTCAAACCTCCCATCATCAAATATTTTCCATATACCTCATCTATATCGAGTTCAATATTTTCTGTAAGTTCATGGATAACACCATAGGTAAAAACAGAGAGCTTTTTCCTTGCATCTCTTGCATTCTGTGGATCTGGGATTGGTAATCCTCTGGTAGCATCTTGCATAATGCTGTGCACATGATTGCACAACTCTAATATTTTTTGATGTTCGTCAGCCACGTACAACCTTTATTTCTGAACAATTACAATTCTAATCGCATCCAATTTTAACTGCGTCTGCCGCATGAATGCCTGTAGTTGCATAGAGCTATCTTCCAAATAGTCGATTTCTTCTTTTCTAATATTTGGATTCACTTTTGCAATCGCAACTAGACGTTCATATTCTGCAGATTGAATCGCCTGCATATTTTGTATTCCAGTCTTTATTACGTCATCTCTCTGGATGATTGCAATAGCTTCCGCATGCTTCACTAGCTCATTAATTTCTTTACGTGCATGGCGTATTATACTTTGTCCTGCCACTTTTTTTACTCTTTCCACCATGCGATTCATATGTTCAGCCGTCAATATCTTACTTAAATCATTTTTATTTAAATCGGTGACCACGCGAATCAGTGTTTGAGGAAAATAGCGCTGTATCTGTAACTGTTTTGGAGCAGCACACTGAATCGTAAACACACCTTCTAGTAATAAAGCACCAGGTTTCAAAGACTTCAACTTTATTGTACATAGTGCAGCATTGCCAAATTCACCCGACAAGATTAAATCCATCGCACCCGTCACCATTGGGTGTTCCCAGGTGTGGAACTGCATGTCTTCACGCACCAAAGCCTTTGATCTGTCATAGGTTGCAGTAAGCCCACCTTCAGATAAACCTGGGAAGCTCTCGCCATGCATATGGTCACCAGGCTGGACGATCACACTATGCGCACTATGATATTGCTGCTCCACACCGAACTGGTCAAAAACACGTTCCATATAATCGGCTAGTTCTAGTTGATTTGTAGAGCTTAAAATATCTTCTATTACCTCAGCAGCTTTAATTGGGTTACAAGAATTAAGCTCTAGCAAACGATCCCTGCCTTGCTGTAAGGCCTGTATCATTTCTTGTGACCTATCATGGGTTTCTTTAATCAACAACTCAAAATCTTCGCTACTGTTCTGAGTCAGCATGTTTTGATGTAAACGTTGTGAATATTCTTGGTAGATACTTTGACCGATGGAGCACACTTGCCGAAAAGCATTGAGCCCCTCATGGTACCAACGCAATAATTTTTCTTGCGCCCCACCACTGTAGTGAGGAACATGTATCTGCACTGTTTGCGTTTGACCGATGCGGTCTAGTCGTCCAATACGCTGTTCCAGTAAATCTGGATTTAAGGGTAAGTCAAATAAAACCAGGTGATGCGCAAATTGGAAGTTTCGTCCTTCACTACCTATTTCTGAACAAATCAATACTTGGGCACCCTCATCTTCTTCAGAGAAATAAGCGGCAGCACGATCTCGTGCAATTAAGTCCAAACCTTCATGAAATACCGAGGAGCGTATCGCATGCTGTAAACGTAGATACTCTTCTATGGCTTTTGCGGTACTGCCTAATGCACAAATTACCAACACTTTCTCATCACGATGCGTAAGTAACCAATTCGCCAGCCACTCTACTCTAGAATCAACTTGCAGCCAGTTCTCATCTAATAGAAGTTCTGGACACAATAATGTAACCAGCTCCATCCCATCAGATATATTTGATAGCTCTTCATCGCATATCTGTGAATAGGCTTCAGGAACGCTAAGTGCATACGTATGTAACTGGCGTTGAGGGAAACCTTCTACCGCATCCCGTGTATTTCGAAATAACACACGACCTGTTCCATGTCGGTCTAAAATATTTTGTATTAATTCATCGACAGCCTGATTTGCATTATCTCCTTCTAATGACTTAATAAGATTATTAGTAACTTCGCTACCAAGATAACTTTCAACTTCTTTTTGTAAACTTGCATCATTGCGCAAGTTTTCTTCCGCATCATGCGTGAGTAATTTCTGCACTAACTCGTTAATTGGCTGATAACTATCTTCTTCTTGTCTAAATTTTTGTAGGTCGTAGTATCGGTCTGGATCTAGCAATCGCAATCGGGCAAAATGCCCAGCCATGCCTAACTGTTCTGGAGTAGCCGTCAGCAATAACAATCCAGGAATCGCACGTGCTAGAGCTTCTATGCACTCGTAGGCCGGACTCACCTCGCTTTCAGTCCAACTTAAATGATGGGCTTCATCTACAATCAAAAGATCCCAATCGACATCTAGCGCTTGCGCATGACGCTCACTCTGAGTAAGCCATGAGAGTGAACATAAAACACATTGTGCGCTATCAAATGGGTTGCCAGGTTCTGCTTCTTCTAAAGCTTCGCACCGCTCTTCATCTAATATTGTGAATTGCAAATTAAAGCGTCGCGACATTTCCACCAACCATTGGTGTACTAAACTGTCGGGAACAACAATGAGAACTCGACGTGAACTACCGGTTAATAATTGACGATGAAGAATTAAACCAGCCTCAATCGTTTTACCAAGACCCACCTCATCCGCAAGCAACACGCGTGGAGCATGTCTTCGTGCCACTTGATGCGCAATATAAAGTTGATGCGGCAGCAATTGCACACGTGGACCAAGCAAACCATAGCTTGGTGATTGCTGCATGCGTCGCACATAATGCAAGGTTTCTACACGTAGCTCAAAACGACTATTTTTATCCATGTGCCCAGCAAATAATCGATCCTGAGGCCGACTAAATTGCACAAAGCTCTCTAGATCAATCTCCTCTACAGTGACCTCATTACCATCACTATCCACACCTGTATAGATTAGATAGCCACCTTGGTCTTCTATATTTGATACCGTGATACTGATGCCATCTGCATGGCTAATTTTCTCACCCACTTCATAATGCACACGACTTAGTGGCGCATTGTCAATTGCGTACGCACGCCTTTCTCCAACCGCTGGGAAGCTAACGGTTACACGGCGATTGGCCGCATCCATCACAATTCCAAGCCCTAGCTCAGATTCTGTATTACTCACCCAGCGTTGCCCGGGTATAAATTGGATATCCATAAATTTTCTATCTTTTCAGGTTTTATCATTTCAGACAGAAACCTGGTCTTACTTGGGTCATTTAATTGGGGCTGGAGTATGGCCTAATCCATTCTCTAGATAAATTATTTAATACGGCGTATAGATTAATTGGAAGATATGTCCTAGCTTCGCTAGCAATTATATCGAGCGGCCTCCCTTAGAAATGACTACATTTGGAAAGTATATATTCTCAATTCGAAGATCTTGCAAGATTTGTATCGCAGACAACGAGCACTGGAAACAGACGGCCTTAATGCCATATAAAAACATTGAGTAAACTAGAGATGTAGGTGGCGCAATAAGCGCTACTGATTTGAAATCGCTTTATAGAATTGCTCTTCAGAAATTTCATTTCGATCGAAATACAGTCTAAACAATTGCTTAGAGCGCCTATCATTATTAACGACCTTCTTTAAAAACGATCTCATTAGCTGAGTCGTCTCACTTGTCTGGTTGCTGGTATTTGGTGTCATTACTCAAACTCCTTTTGAGCAATTAATGAAAGTACATCGAAATGTACTCTCTCCTACCCTAAATCTTAAGCCCTGCCTTGGTTTAAAGGCTAATTTTCACCGATTAAACGCACTCTAAATGACTCAATATTGGTGTATTTTGGCGACCAAACCCCCACCCAAATCACACCAAAGCTAGTTCTGATCACAAAACACGGCCTTAGGATATTTCTGGCAATAACGCTCTGTGAAAGACTTACATTCCGCGATATTGGGTTGTTGACTACAGGTTGCCGCAAGTTGTGCTTTTTTACATTTATAAGAACGCGGGAATGTGTTGCAAAATTTATCGAATTTTTCTAACTGACTTTTACATTGCGCAGACTGTGGGTCTTTTTTACACAAGGTTGCATAATTCGAGTACAGGCATTCCTTCGTGAGTGGATTTTGTTGACAATAGCCATGAGGGCTACTGCTTGTGCTCGCAACATGGGTACTGCTCTTACCATCAGCCTCAACCGTAACAACCTTCTCGTTATAACTCTCTAACTCAATAATTTCGAACTCCTCACTTGGAGCTGACTCACTCGCCCTTGTCGATACAATCTCGGGAAATTCAACTTCGGATTCGGTTGCTCGTGCAGGTTTAGCCTCATAAATGGTGATGTCTTCAGACACATATACAGGCTGAGACTCTGTATTTTGCGTTGCAGCGGCTCCTTGCAGATTATTGTCATCAATCAATGCAGGCTCTTGTGAAATCACGGGTGATCGCTTAGGTGTTTGTTTGAAATTCGCATCGTCTTCAAGGTATGTATCCAGCAGCTCACCTCTAGTAAGATCTGAGTCCGCTATGGCCCATGTGGATAGCACAAATAAGAAAGAACTCATAATTAGAAACTGTTTTTTCATAGAGATGTCCTGCCCAAATAAATACCTTATTAATTGTACCTTTAATTCAGGGCCATCAGCAAACATGTAACTCAACCTTTAAAATATGAATTTTCATTTTTGCCAAGCAATTTCAACAAGGACACTCGCAATAAAGATATATTTTATATTCAATATCCTGTTTATGAATGAAATAAAATATCTGAATCAACATGCAGTAAATATCAATGATAAAAGGCAGACAATCCTACTAATAGGAAATTGTAACGCGGGGTTGATATGGAAGAACTAACGACATATGCGAATTGGATTGCAATGATCGCAGGTACAGCAGACGGCATGCCCCCATGACCACACTAGCAATAGCCACTATTGCGTGGGTTATTGGATTAACCACAGCAAAAAATGCGCTGATGACCATGATTCTCATCACTGCAACCATTATTTTCCTGAGAATTGCCAGCAACTTTTTCTCAAAAAAGAGCAGCTATGCCATGGGCACTGAAGCAAGTTTTGTCGTTGCAATGGTTATGGTGATGATATTTATATAAGCTACTTTATAGCTAGCAACTTTCACACCAAAGTTCGGTGTAAAGGAACCGTTATGTACAAGCATTATGTATTCTTTTTAACAATAATATTTGGAATTGCAGCTTCCCCTATTGCCATTTCAGAAGAAGCTCAATACCAAATAAAACCTGCCCCTATGGCTCTCAAATATTTTGTTGCGCTTGAAGGCGTCTGGGTCGGCACACAACTCAATCATCAAGGCGAAAAAAAAATGATCGAACTAGTTTATCGAACCGTGTCGGGCGGCACTGCAGTGGAAGAAAAAATATTCGTGAATACACCGCAAGAAATGGTCACGATGTACTACGGTGATGATGATGGCGGATTATTAATGACACATTACTGCATGCTGGGCAATCAACCCAGACTAAAATTAGAAAATTCACATGAGATAGCATTTAATTTTAAGTATCTAGATGGTGTGGGTATCGATCGTGAAAAAACGGCTCACATGGGCGGTATGAGAATGACAATTCTTAATGAGAACACTATCGAACAAGAATGGGACTACTTTGAAGAAGGCAAAGTAAAAAATACGAGTTCATTTATCTTCACAAGAAAGTAAGCGCTCTTTTTGCCAAAAGTATATTTCCAATGGCGCACAATTAGCTCGCGCACCAAACGGTGCTTAGGTCACAAGACTCAATGCAGCGCAGTAAACCTCGCGACTTTAGGTTGCACCAACTTCCTATAGTCTTCATATAAAAGCTTAATTAGTTCAGTATGAGAACCCGCATTAAATGCTATTTCTACATCATCAAGTAAGCTATTTTCAACATACACATCCATGCCATAAAGGTTCCCAAATGGCGGCATCGCACCTGTTTCACATCCTGGAAATAAACCTCTGAAATCATCCTCACATGCTAGTTTCACACGTTTTGCTTCGGCTTCTTGCTTCAGAAGATCTAAATGAATTTTATATTGAGCCGGCAATACTGCCATCGCTAATTTACCATCAATTTTAACAATTACAGTTTTGGCGAACTCAATCCCAGGTATATGTGCTGATGCAGCCGTTTCTTGTGCAGTATACGAAATCGAGTGTGGAATGGTGACATAGTCAATATGCTCATCGCATAGAAGGTTAGTGAGTCTAGTTACTGGCATGGTGCCCTCCTTCGATCTCAATAAAGCTGATTAGACATTATGATATATGTTACCGCTTAACTCCATTGCATAGTACAAATATATATATCATTTTAGTTTGTACTCACGCACATAAATTAAATTTAATCGCCTCATTTAAGGCGATTCTACCGAAAATCAAATAATCCATTCCTCTAAGAAATGGATATTTTTTTACATCAAATTAAAACGCCTTACCCATTACATTTTCATTTTATTCAAAACACTTTATTGTTTTAACCGATATCCAGTTTTGAACATCCACCACACCGTTGCTAGGCATACCGCTGAAAATAACAACACCATGAATAAGCTGAGTTGAATGCTCACATCCGAAACCTCATAAAAACTCCAACGAAATCCACTGACTAAATACACTACCGGATTAAATAAGCTCACAGTTTGCCAAACCGGTGGCAACATATCGATGGTATAGAAACTACCACCGAGAAATACCAGTGGGGTAATAACAAGCATTGGAATAAGCTGCAATTGCTCAAAGCTATTTGCCCAAAGCCCAATGATGAATCCGAGCAAACTAAAGGAAATACAAGTGAGCACCAGAAAACCAAGCATCCAAATAGGGTGAGCAATCTTGAGTTCAACAAAAAGTCCAGCCGTGATGAGAATGATAACGCCAATTATAAAAGACTTAGTGGCCGCAGCGCCCACATAACCCAGCAGGATTTCGGCGAATGAAATCGGTGCAGACAATACTTCGTACATCGTTCCGGTAAAACGTGGAAAATAAATTCCAAATGAAGCATTAGAAACACTCTGTGTGAGCAAAGCTAACATCATCAAACCAGGCACAATGAATGCACCATATGAAACCCCTTCGACGGTTTCAATGCGTGAGCCGATAGCGGAACCAAATACCACGAAATATAAAATCGTAGAGATCACAGGTGAAGCGAAACTCTGCATAATGGTGTCCCATGCGCGCAACATTTCGTATTTATAAATAACTCTAACCGCGTATGTATTCATCATCGTGTATGTAAGGGCGTATTTACAATATTAATAAAAATATCTTCTAGAGAACTTTGCGATGTATTTACGTCTTTAAGTTGTAATCCGGCACCATCTACTGCACGTAATAATTCCGCAATTCCAGTTTGCGTACTATACGTGTCATAGGTATAAGTAAGTTGATTACCCTCAGCAGATAACTCTAGATCCCAAGAAGATAGCAAGTCAGGAATTTTATCTATAGCGTTTTCAAGCTCAATCATCATCTGGCGTTTACCCAACTTGTGTTTCAACGCTTCTTTATCGTCAACCACGATTAACTCACCCTTGCTAATGACCCCCACGCGGTCCGCAATTTCTTCCGCTTCTTCAATATAGTGCGTGGTTAATATAATTGTGACGCCCGATTGCCTTAATTTATCAACCAAGTTCCACATATCCTTACGTAATTCAACATCGACTCCTGCGGTGGGTTCATCTAAAAACAAAATGGAAGGCTCATGTGATAACGCTTTAGCAATCAGCACACGCCGCTTCATGCCACCGGACAAGGTCAAAATATCACTATCTTTTTTATCCCAGAGTGATAAATCCTTGAGTAATTGTTCAAGGTAAGCAGGATTCGGTTTCTTACCAAATAGCCCGCGACTAAAGCAGACTGTGTTCCATACTGTTACGAACATACTCAGTGTCAACTCCTGTGGCACTAAGCCTATCAGGCTACGCGTGATTCGGTAGTCATCAATGATGTCATGACCACCGACCGTTACTGAACCTTCACTGGGATTTACAATGCCACAGATGATAGATATTAACGTCGTTTTCCCAGCGCCATTAGGTCCAAGTAGCGCAAGAATTTCTCCGGAATGAAAATCCAAACTCACGTTGTTAAGTGCGCGATACCCGTTCGAGTAGACTTTGGAAAGATTGGAGACAGAAATAATGGGATTCATGGTTGGTTTATAACATGTTACCCCGTACCAACCTTAAAATAATGTTGGGTGAGGACCACTTCGGCATCTACAACTCCATACACCATGAGTATACTAAAAGCTACAGAAGAAACCTTCGAGGCACCACGAAAAGAATCAACAGGGTCAGACACGATTGATTTTCGGTCGAACCAACAGGGTCAGACACGATTGATTTTCAGCTAGTAAAAAAGGTTAGAACCGTTCTCTATCAATTTGCATATAGAATTTATATTACTATAGAAAAAAACCAACCGAAAAGTGCACAAGCTAAAATCACCTTAACAATACTGATCTTAAATTTAAACAGTGCAGCGAAGGCTACGATGCCGATCAACAACGACACCCAATCAAAGTTGCCTTCAAACCCTGTTGACCAGAGCACATGATATGCAAAAAACACCGCTAGATTGACAATCACCCCCACCACTGCAGCAGTAATGCCTAACAAGGGTGCGGTAAACTGAACATCATGTCGGGTGGCTTCAATAACCGGCCCGCCAATAAAGATAAAAAGAAATGAAGGTAAGAAAGTAAAAAAAGTGGCAACACAAGCTGCGGCAATGCCTGCAAGTGGTAAAAGCTCAGCACCGAATAGTTCCTTGGTCCAACCGCCAACAAAACCGACAAACGTCACCACCATAATGAGTGGTCCGGGCGTGGTTTCCCCTAGCGCTAAGCCATCGATCATTTGTGTGCCTGTGAGCCATTGAAATTGATCAACACCCCCTTGATACACATAAGGCAGAACCGCATAGGCACCACCAAAGGTAACGAGTGCTGCTTTACTAAAAAACAAACTCATTTGAGTAAGTGTATTTTCCCAACCAAACTTAAAATAAATAAGGGCCACGATCCCAATCCATAGACCTAGCCCAACTACAATAAAAGAAACCAATCTCCTCCAATTAAATTTTGCATAACTGGGCACGGGTGTGTCGTCGTCAATTATGGCGGGACCATACGAATCATGCACTTCGGCTGCATGTAGGCTGCCGCTGAAATATTTAGGCATGATGTGCGAACCAATATAACCAAATACACCTGCTGCGATTACGATTAACGGAAACGGAATTTGAAAGGCAAAGATGGCAATAAAAGCCAGTAACGCCATGGCACGTAACACGTTATTTTTTAATGCGCGTGAACCGATTCGATAGGCTGCAAATAATACGATTGCCGTTACAGCAGGCTTCACCCCGTATAACACTCCAGAAACAATTTGCGTGTTGCCGTACTCTAAATAAATCCACGTCAGTGCAATCAAAATAAACAAAGAAGGTAATACAAATAAGATGCCAGCGATTAAGCCGCCTTTGACGCCATGCATCAACCAACCAATATAAGTGGCTAATTGTTGCGCTTCCGGCCCAGGTAACACCATGGTGTAGTTAAGTGCATGTAGAAACCGATGCTCTGAAATCCAACGTCTGCGCTCCACTAATTCTTGGTGCATCATACTGATTTGACCTGCAGGCCCACCAAAACTAATAAAACCAAGCTTTAGCCAATAAATTAGCGCTTCTCGCAAAGAAACAGTATTTTGTTTTTCCATAAATTTCTCGTTTGAGCTATGCATAAATGCAAAGGAGAATAACTAATCCATTACCCAAACGATAGGATAAACTGCTTAGCAATGTAAATTTAGTAATCTAGTTATTAGCGAGTGCTAACATTTCGTCACGGCGAGTAAATTTCTCACGCGGCTTACCCTTGGGTTCACCTGCAGCAATTTCTGCCGCATCAATTATTTCCCACTGCGAATAATTTATATACTGCACACCGTTACTATCGAGGATTTTATACAAACCTTCACGCCCAGGTTTCGTTACATCAAACTTTTCTACATCTTCAAGTAAGGAATGCACGGTTTCCACTGCACAGGCTCGATTGGTACCGATAATTCCGGAGGGTCCCCGTTTGATCCAACCTGCAGTATATAAACCGGTTACCACATCACCATCTTGCTCTGTAGTAATCCGACCTTCTTTATTTGGAATTGTGCCCCAATGCTCATAAAAAGGCACACCGGGGATCGGCACGCCGTTGTAGCCAATACTGCGGAATAATATTCCACAATCTATTTCCATGGTTTCGCCTGTACCTTTAGCAGACTGCTTAAAAGGCTCGCCCGCTAGTTCGTTAATCTCAAGGACAACTTTTTCTAACTGCCCATTTCCTTCCAAGCGGATTGGGCTTTTTAAAAAAGTGGAAGTACAAATTCGCGGCCTATCTGTACCTTCTGAATCTGCAAATTTTTGAAAGATCTCTACATTCTTTTTAGCCCCACGACCTTCCTTTTCGGCAAGCTCCTGTTGACTGATTTCATTTAATTGCAACTCCGCGGGATCAATATAAGCACGACAGTTTTCGATTTCTAAGAATTCTTTTAATTCTTTAGAAGCAAACTTGGCTTGTGCGGGTCCGCGTCGACCCACGATATATATCTTTTTGATTTTACTTTCTGCTAATACCTCCAATGCATGTTGGGAAATGTCAGTATGTTTGAGCTCATCCACGGATTTAGCCAAAATCCTAGATACATCGGCCGCAACATTGCCTTGACCAATGACCACCACGGTTTCATGCGATAAATCAAAAGTTCGATCACGGTAATCAGGATGACCGTTATACCAACCTACAAATTCCGTGGCTGTATAACTACCCTGCAAGTCCTCGCCTGGAATTCCTAATTTACGATCCGTTTCTGCACCGTAGGTGTAAATAACAGCATGGTGCGTTTGTTGCAGCTCCTCTGCTTGAATATCCTTACCAACGGTAACATTGCCTACAAAATTAAATTTCGGACTCTGTGCAATCTTTTTATAAACTTCGATGGCTTGTTTGAGTTTAGGGTGATCCGGAGCAACACCATTTCGGACTAAACCAAAAGGCGCAGGAAGTCTTTCGATTAAATCGACCTCAACCACAAGGTCCGACTTAATCAACGCTTCCGTTGCATAAAACCCACTAGGCCCGCTGCCTACAATGGCAACTCTTAAAGGGTTTGTTTCACTACCTAAACTGCTCATAACATATTCCCTAAAAAGATATACTCTACAAACAAAAACGCACAGCGCCTTGACTATGCGTTTGTCTTTAGTTCAAGTGCTATCATAAAGCACTATAAAAACAGTAAGATACGTGAATTTATCGTATTTATAACAATACGAATATAAATTATTCCTGCACAGTTCCTGCACCAAGATTGATTTGGGGTGAATAATGGGGATTTATTAGCGGCTGCTAATATTTAAGGAGTAGTTTCTTTTTTATGGACTGTGAACACTCCTGCGCTCCCTGGTAAAATCAGTAGCTGGAAATACTATTAAGGTGAAATCATGCCAGCGGAAACAATAGAAGAATTTTGGGTAACGCTTGATGAACTGGGTGAGAAAAAAGTTAGGCAGCAAAAAGCACAAGGTGTATATGGTGGCACACATTTAAAGTGGGTGTATCATTGGTTAGAAAATAAAAAAAGAGCTGATGAGACCGCAGCGCAAGAACGCCAAGAAGGTAGGGAAGAAGACTCACTTACAATTTCACGCCGAGCGAATGAGTTGGCTATAGGGTCACTATATATTGCAGGAGTTTCTATG
>JAPUHH010000144.1 GCA_027297825.1 Gammaproteobacteria bacterium | reverse complement strand
AGTATTGTTTTAGCTATCCCGATCATTTTTTATCATGCTTGGGCCTTTATTGCGCCTGGTCTATATAGCAACGAAAAACGTCTGGTTTTTCCACTTCTAGTTTCAAGCTCACTGCTATTTTATGTCGGCATGGCATTTGCGTACTTTATTGTTTTCCCATTGATGTTTGGCTTTTTTACCAGAGTCGCGCCTGAAGGGGTCGCGGTGATGACAGATATTGGTCGCTACCTAGATTTTGTGGTGAAAATATTTATCGCTTTTGGTATTGCATTTGAAGTGCCCATTGTAACTTTGGTGTTGGTGAAATTAGGTATTACTACTCCAAATCAGCTTGCGGGCAAAAGGCCCTACGTTATTGTTGGGGCATTTATCCTTGGCATGCTATTGACGCCACCCGATATAATTTCACAAATTTTATTAGCTATACCCGTGTGGTTATTATTTGAACTGGGTTTGGCACTGTCGCGCGTAATGGTAAAGAATAAAAATTCGAATAACGGGACTGATACAAATATAGAAGAAGCAACTAAACAAGAGCCACGCTTCGCACCACTCACCGCAGAAGAGCAAGAGATGGAACAGGATGAGAACGAACTTTTGGATGATCCAGATAGTGCAGTGGATGACCCGAATACAAAAGCACCTTAAAAATATGCAGCTCTAAGCGCACTAACGCTATCTTTTGCTAATTTGAATTAATAAATTTACTTTGTGACTAACGATAAAATAAAACTTCGTAATCGAGCCATGCTTATTATCTTGGATGGCATTGGGGTAAACCCTAGTAAAAGCCACAATGCGGTGTTGCAGGCGAACATGCCAAGGCTTGATGAATACTACTCTAAGTACCCACATACTGTTTTAGAGGCATCGGGCGAAGCCGTAGGATTGCCGCCTGGGCAGATGGGTAATTCTGAAGTTGGGCATATGACCATTGGTTGTGGCACGATCATTAGACAAGACCTAATTCGTATTAATGATGCGATTGCCGATGGTAGCTTGTTTGAAATGTCGCCGTTGCTGCGTTCGATTGATAAGGCTAAGAATAAAGAGGGCTATGTTCATTTAATCGGTTTGGTATCCGATGGTGGTGTACATTCGCATGTCGATCATGTCATTGCGCTAATGCAGCTATGTCGTAATCACCAAGTTCGACCCTTGCTACATGTCATCACCGATGGACGAGACACTCCCCCGCAAAGCGCAAAAAAATATATTCAACAACTCGAACCTGCACTGAAAGAAGGCAATGGTTCTATTGTGACGCTGATGGGGCGTTACTATGCCATGGATCGTGATCGTAGATGGGAGCGCACCATCAAAGCCTGGCAATGCTTGGTGCAATTAAAAGGCGAAAAGGCAACCGATGCTTACGATGCGATTGATAAATCTTACGCGCGTGGCGAACACGATGAATTCATTTTGCCTACGGTGTTAGGTGGTGCGCAACCCATGACGGGAGATTCGGAAGTCATCTTTTTTAACTTTCGTAACGATCGGCCTCGACAAATTAGCAAGGCACTTGTGAAGGAAACTTTTAGTGCTTTTGATCGAGGTTCAGACTATGTACCCATCAAGTTGACGATGATGACTAAATACAGCAAAGAATATTTAGGCCCGGTGGTAATTCCGCCGCGCAAACCGGAAACGAATTTGGCGGAAATCATTAGCCAACATAACTTGTATCAATTTCACTGCGCTGAAACGGAGAAGTATCCGCACGTCACCTATTTTTTAAATGGCGGACATGAAGATGCCTATGAAGGTGAAGACCGTAAAATGGTACCGTCTCCAAAGGTCGCAACGTATGACTTGCAACCCGAAATGAGTTCCGAGGAAGTGGCGGATGAAGTCATCAAGGCGGTCAATAATAATGAGTACTCGTTGATCGTCGCAAACTTTGCCAATGGCGACATGGTCGGTCACACCGCCATAAGAGAAGCGGTCATTGCCGCTTTAGAAGCATTGGATACGCAAGTAGGGCGAGTGTTAGATGCAGCTGTTAAAAAAGGCGTATCCGTACTGATAACATCCGATCATGGCAACTGTGATGAAATGCTGGATCCGAATACGCACGAGCCGCATACCCGACACACCACCTACCCAGTCCCCTGTTTGGTGATGGATATCGAAAAATGGGACTTAGCCAATGGTCAAGGTTTAGCGGCTGTAGCACCGACTATTTTAGAATTGATGGGTATCGAGCAACCTAAAGCGATGACGGGAGTATCCCTTCTTATTTCTCGAAGTGATTCTTAAGTAGTTTGTTTGTAGAGGATTAGCAGCGCGAATCTGCTTGTCCAGTCAGGTTAAAAAAGCTTTTGTGCTAATTTCTTAAAGACATGCAGATGAACAGATTTATATCTTTCTAGGTATAAATGTTAGGGTTGATTGCTATTCAAGTTTAGTCAAACGGATTCCACCAGCGGTTTTTCTTTTCTTTTTTGGGCTCGCTAACAACTTCTTTAACTTGTTCATTATCTGCTACAGCTACTTGGCTTTGCCCTTCAGTTTGACCATATGTATCAGCAAGTGTGCGAAACGCATTTACAATGCGGGTTACGGAATAATCTTTGCTAACAGGAAAGGAGGTTTTCTTACCATTCTCTATCCACTCGAAATTACGTTTCAAAGATCTTCTTAATTGAATGGGGTATTCGTCAAAGCTACGCTTTGGCTTTGCATCGATCACACCCTCAAGCAAAACATAGTGATTCCCGAAAAACAGTAGTCTTTTCCCAGATGCTTTTACTAGTAAGTCTTTTATTTGCACAACAAAATCTACATCACTGCAGTCCCTGAAACGATCTTCCGCACTAGGTGAATTAACGGATGTGATGCATGACTTGGCTGAATAACTAACCGTTTCAGGGGTGACTCGTAACGCGGAGATCTCACCGCCTGCTTTAAGTGTACTTACGGCTTCGCGCTCTTCCTTGGTAAGGCCATCTTTAATCCCAGGTTCTTCGCCGCCATCACGATAAATTATGACCTGTTGTTGATAGGGTTTATAGTCAGGCGCCGCCTCTCCGTTACCCGCCGCCGAGCATAGCTGGGTAATTTGCTCTTGCGTAAAACCCTTGTCTAAATAGAATTGAATGTCTTCACGGCCACAGTCTGCATGCAGTGAAGAAGATAGTAGAAGGTAAAAAATAGTAACTAAAGAAAGGTTTCTATACGGCATTGGGCTACTTAGTAATTAATATATTCGGCGCAGTGTAATTCAATTTTTGAACCTCTACCAATCAATAAGTTCAGTCGGTATAAAACTTACAGGCAAAAAAATAGGCGTCCGAAGACGCCTATTTTTATAAGGCTTTAAGCTAGTAAACTAAGCTTAGAACCACTGTACCATACCAATGCCGATAGCTTCTTTGTCAGTGCCAGCCGCGCCGCCTGCTCCGTTAATACCGAAGTCATACGTAGCATTGCTTTCGTTGTCTACTTCTGAATAAACTAAACGAAGTTCCGTGCCTGCTGGCATGGTGTAGAAAATGCCAACGTTGAAAGCAGTTGCATCAGAGTCAGTTTCAACACAGGAACCAGAGGCTAAAGAAGCGCTACCACACTCATACTCGTCTGCATCCATATAGGAGAAACGGAAGTCCAATGGGCCTGGGAAGTTATGCTTACCAGAGATCATCCAATGGTCTATTTCTAGATCATCGAATACTGTATCTGGTACTGCTCCACAGTCGAGGTCCCAAGAGAGTTCTTCGTACATCGCTGCAAGCATCGTGGTATGTCCATTACCCCAAGAGTGGATGTAACGACCCGCAATACGCAATCCATCATCATCCGAATCGGTGCATGTTTGGGCTGTTAATGCAGCGGCAGGTTCAGTGCCAGCGCCAACAAGACCATTGACCCTAT
>JAPUHH010000143.1 GCA_027297825.1 Gammaproteobacteria bacterium | reverse complement strand
TCACACGGCAAATATGAGTAAGCAAGGAGCCAGCCTGATCCAAATGCTGCAATACACATTAGACACAAAATTGAAATAATTATTAGGTATCGGCTATTAGCATTATGCAGGGAGTTAATCTGATCTTGAATTAAGTGAAACGCATCTGGGTTAGTTTCACCCTTAATACTAATTAGCGCATCTTTGATTGATTGGTTTAGATTATTTTTCATTTACAATCCCATTGCTCACCAAAATACGGCGTTGCAAATTAAATTAAAATTTATGTAAGGAGTTTTCATTTTATCAAGATAGACGTTTAATTATCCAAAGAAGCACAAAAAGGCCAATTGCAAAACTTAAAGTTGCACTTAGAGCAATAACAATCCCAAGGATTGCCTGCTCATGCGCTAGGATGATTTTGTTGTTTGCCGAAAATTTCATGCACTAGTTTAGCTTTCTAAGTTGATCTACTATTATATTTTTTACATTTTTAGATATTAGTGGTTTCCATATTAGGCTGATTTAGATATATAGTATGATCTAGCTCAATACTATAAATGTGAAAATGTAATATGATTATGCCTATGTTAGAAGTATGGAATGTTTATCAATCTGATTATTCAATTTATTTATAGGTATTTATGTAAATGAGCCAGAAAGACTTGCATCAACTAATCAACAAGCTACGAAAAGAACTCGATAGATTAGAAACAGACAGTGATGCTCATCAGGAGCTTAGTCTTTTGATAATTAATATCGTGGAGCAAATTGAGGAATTGGGGGACAAGAAAAATAAAGTGTCATTGACAGAAAATGTTAAGGCGCAGATTGAAAAATTTGAAGTAGAGCATCCAAGAATAACAAGTATTCTAAATGATGTAATGATGAAACTTACTAATATTGGTATTTAGTCATCTCCCTGTAACCCAATCAAAACACACGGGATAAAAATAGTAGTTTTGAATCATATACTTAATAAACTACACGAAGATCATAAAAACATTTCTAAGCTTTTATCATTTTTAGAACATCAATTGTACTTGCTGGAAAAATGTGAGAACTCTGATCTTAGTACGACATTAGATGCAATAAAGTATATGAAGGAGTATCCCGATAATGTTCATCATCCATTAGAGAATATAGTATTTAAATATTTTCTTGATCACCATGAGCAAGCGCGTGAGGAAATTACCGAACTTCTTCACGAGCATGAAGGTATGCCAATACTTACAGAAAATCTCTTAAGGATGTTGGAAGGAGCTCTTGCAGATGTGCCTCAAAAAAGAGAGGAGCTATGTTCTTGTTTAAAAAAATATATATCTATTCAAAAAGAACATATGCAACAAGAAGAAGCTTATGTTTATCCAATCCTGAATTCAATACTGGATGAAAATGACTGGGAAAAAATAGATAATGAATTAGCGCACATGGCAGACCCCTTATTTGGCAAGAGCCTAGAAAAAACGTATCAAGGGTTATTGCTGCAGATAATAAGTTAGGTAATTAGTCAAAAAGCTAACAGTCATTTTCCTTGCGTGCCAAGAGATTGTGTATTTTTAGACCATTTTTCTTGGCTATGATTGTTAGAATCTTTTGGTCCAATCAAAGTATACTTAGCTAGTGTGATGCCTGATATGCAAGAATAATTAGCTTCAAGCATTTCAAGCTAGGCGCTTTAAAAACCCATTTATATATAAATGAAGGCATGCCCATGGCGATGCCGGTATAGGGTGATCGTTTTGATCGAAAGTGTCTTGTAAGTAGACAATAGGCTCACGAGGACTTTTGTGCGGGGGTAGATGTTCAAACTGCTTTTATATCTTGAGAAAGTTCAAATACAGTAATCTAGAAATGCAGCTAATTATTCAGAATGCTTGTTGTTGACCGCAAGCAGTCATCTAAAAATAACACGATTGTAAAGAGCTATAGATTGTTAATTTCATATAGATCTTGTATGTCTGGTTATACAATATTAAAATTCATCCATGTTGCTACGGCTTCAATATTGATTGCGGGATTTTTATACGAGGCATTTGAATGATTCAATCATTTTCAATGTTGCAGCAACGTTGGGTAAAGATAGCGATGCATATTTATGGCGTCATGATGAGGGAGATTGCGGATCGTATGTGGCTTTCTAAAAGTTATATTGCTTATATACTTTGTTGGCCAAAGAAAGACATTAATTCGATAAATTAAATACGCTTAAACCTATAAAAACGAAGAGTCCTTCGCTAAAGGATAGCACTATGAATAAAAAGACCGACTTGGGTCTAGCCACCCACTGCATTCATGCAGGAGATAGCCTTGACGAGCGCGGCGGCATCTTTACTCCCCTATACAATCACTCCACGTTTGGTTTCCCCGACACGCAAAGTGTACTCGATGTGGTGGAGGGACGAGTAGAAGGTAGCCTATATACTCGCTATGGTCTTAACCCAACAATCCGATCCGTTGAAAAAAAACTTGCGGCAATTGAGGGCGGCGAAGCCGCTTGGGTGTTTAGCTCTGGAATGGCCGCCGAATCGGCTACATTTTTAGCCCACTGCAAATCTGGCGATCATATTATTTGCATCGGCGATGTATACGGAGGTACTTATGATTTACTCGATGTCAACTTACCCAATCTTGGTATCTCAACCACTTTTATATTGGGCAACGAAATTAACAAGCTTAGTGACTCCATAAAAAGTAATACGCGCATCGTTTTTTTTGAAACACCCACTAACCCAAATATGGAAGTGTTAGATATTGAAGGAATTGCCGCGGTTGCAAAGAAATATGGTGCGCTTACGGTGGTAGACAGCACCTTTGCAACTCCAGTCAACCAAAGCCCTCTTGCCTTGGGCGCAGATCTCGTGATCCACAGCACCACCAAATATTTGGGGGGCCATGGTGATCTCACGGGGGGTGTAGTTATTGGGCCAACCGAATTGCTTACACCTATTTGGACTTGGCGCAAGAATCTTGGTCAGATGATGGCGCCTGAAGTTGCATATTTATTGGCACGAAGCCTGCGCACATTAGTTGTACGAGTGAATGCACATAATGTGTCTGCACAAATACTGGCTGAACGATTGGTTGAGCACCCCCGAATTAACAAAGTAAATTATCCAGGCCTGCCCGATTTTATTGGACATAACATCGCGAAACATCAAATGAAAGGCTTTGGTGGAATGATTAGTTTTGTGATCGATGGAAACGCGCAGGAAACTGCGGACATGGTCGATCGACTAAAACTTTTCTCGATTGCTCCCAGCCTTGGTGGCGTAGAAAGTCTTGTAACTCAACCTATCACAACTACACATTACAACTTAACTCCTGAAGAACGAGCGAAACGCGGCATCGTTGATAGCATGGTCCGTATTTCAGTTGGATTGGAAGACGTTGCAGACCTTTGGGCCGATCTTGAGCAAGCATTAAGTTAGTAGAAACTCTATTAAATTGGTGGGTAGATAACTACTAGACGAGTTTTCGCTTGTGACTTAAGGCGGACATTTTCATTCATCAAGAAAATTTGATGGGTTGCTGCTCAGTTTTTTTATAATGATGAATCTTATGGATAATATAAATATTTCACCCCAGGAAGCAGGTAATGTGCAAGTTTCTTCTGCTATGTATTTTACTAGCGGTCATTCAGATATTAGTGGGGCGTTTATTTAGTTTACGTTGCAAGGTTCTTCTGTGCATATTTAATGAGCGTGCCGTTGCAGATAAATTTCCATTATTTTCATTTAATACTTTTTGTATATGTTCCCATTCTAAGCGTTTCACTGATAGCGGATTATTTTCTAGAGCTTGTTTTGTATTGCCATCTTTCTTAAATAAAGCTTGATAAATTTCATCGCTACCTGCTGGTTTAGTTAAGTAATGTACGGCCCGAGTTTTATCGTTTCTACCGCAGTTACAATGCTCGCATAACCGGTTAAGACGATAATATTAATATGTGTGTTAATATTTTTTAAGATTGGAATTACTTGTAAACCAGATTCGTTATCAAGACGAAGATCTACCACTGCATAATTTGGAGGATTGGATTTTGCTGCTTGAGTAGCGGTAGCGATCGAATTAGTGCAGCTTACGTTGAAGCCTTTTTTTGTTAATGCTTTGCTGAGCATAGCAGAGAAAACTTCATCATCTTCTACAATCAGTAGTTGTTTGCCAGAATGCTGTTGGGTCGTTTTTGACATTACACTAACAATGTATTCAAGGGTAACGACACGGTGGTTTGTAATCCGCCTTGCTTAAGGTTGGTTAGTGAGACATTACCTCCAAAGCGTTTGATGATTCCATGCGAGAGGAAAAGTCCAAGTCCAAGCCCTGTACTGTTTTCACTGATTGGCTGATGGCCGAATTTGTGTTGCTCGTCGAGAGCTATGCCAGGCCCATGATCTGATATTTTGAGTACCAGTTTTTGTTGGGCCAATTGTGCTTCACAGAACACGTAGTCTGGTGAAACATTTGCAGCATTATCGAGAATATTTTTTATCGCTTGTTGCAAGGATTTCTCAGCAAGAATTTGGGGGCCAGGTGAATCTCCTTGCCAATTTGACTTGATATTTATTTCCGGTCGAGACTGTTGCCAGTCTTCTAGTAACTCATTAATGAACTGCTGGATTGTCATAGGCTCCCCACTTTCTAAAGGCGCGCTTCCCACGGAGGCGGATAAAATAGATAAAGCTTCTTTGCAGCGTGTAATTTGATTTTTTAATACAATGAGTTGGCGATTGGATGTGTTTAATTTGGGTTCATCTTGTAGTTCCTCTACAACAAGTTGCATCGTCCCAAGAGGCGTTCCAAGTTCGTGAGCCGTGCTGGCGGCGAGTGCACCTAGTTTGATTAGTTGCTCATTCTGTAGCGCTTGAGTTTTTTGCTCCGCCAGTTCTTTTTGTTGTAGTTGAATGGTGCGACCCATCCTTACAACAAAAAAAGCAACTAAGATTGCACTGATCACAAACCCTAACCACATGCCAATGGCATGAATTTCAAAATTATGCGCATGGAAGCTTGCGGAATCGATAGGGTTAATAATCCATATTAATAAGCTGTAACAACTGATCGCGATGGCCGCTAATGCCCAAGTGAACAAGGCGGGCAAGGTGATAGCCGATATTGTGAGCGGGATTAAATAAAGCGAAACAAATGGATTGGCGCCACCTTCGGAAAACTTAAAAAGAATAGTGAGGATAAAAATATCAACTAAAAGATGTGTGAAGAATTCTCATTTATGAATTACATATACACTATATAAACGCATATAGGTTAGGAAGTTGATGAACGTATATATCCCAATCCAGGTGTACAAGGCATTGGATTGTAGTGATAGACCTAAATGATTTTGTGCGAGATAGACAGCGGTGCATTGCCCTGCGATTGCAAACATGCGCAACCAAATCAATAAGCGCAGATTGATGCGGTGTTCTTGTTGTTTTGATTGATTGAGCGAAAACATTATTTTGTAGTTATTGGGAGCACGATTGTTTGCAAATATGGGGACTTTAAAAATTATGTGGCCATTATAATAAATAGTGTGGGCTCTCGCTGCATTTAGTTGCTAATTATAACCTTGTCTTAATAATTGTTATCTCTATAGAGCTTATCTATTACTAAGGTGGTGCGACACTTTGCCACATGTCTGTTAGTCCCTATGGCTATTTAAATATATCCAAGTGCATGAAGATTTCTATGGAGTCAGGCAGATGAATTCTCTCGGTATAGGTCCGCTATCTAAATAGTATTTATCTTGGTTATATCTACTGCGCATGCGGGGTCCACATGCTATGGGCATTGATGTTGGTCATCATGGAGTGAGCTGTGCCGATGGTTATGCCCGATTGGTGTAATGGGGGATCATATGTATCATAAGGGAGAATAGATGTTTTCCTATCAGTTTATGCGCATGGAGATAAAAGACAGCAGAGATGGCGGTAGTCGCGTAGGGCGAGATGAAATCGTTACCACTGTGGCAAACCATTGATAATATCGACGGATAAAGTCCTGCTTTTGTGGCGCCGGTTCAAACCGCTGATCTTGATAACCAAGGTGGTGAAAGAATTGATTTATTGCTTGGTGTTAATTTCACAGCGCCATCAGGTGGTTTAAAAGGGCATCGGATTGCGCTTGAACTCGGCGCACCTATATATCAACTCTTAAATAGCCTGCAGCTAGTAACGGATTGGGTCTTTACTGCCGGTTATCAAATTGGATTTTAAATAGTCGGTGTTTTATCGGCGCAACTTGAACTTTAATTGATATTTATGATCAACTGAATACTAATTTAATGTAGTATTTGGATATGCGTGCAGCAAAAGTAGTTATCTTTCTAATTATTTTTAGCCTTGCCTTTCAAGGCATGGCAAGTTTATCTTTTTGCGATATTGTGACCGATGAAAATACTAGCGCAAGAATGGATATCAATCAGCATGATTGCTGCGATGATGGTTCAGGCTCAAAGACCCAATGTCAGTGCAATGCAGCAGTTGTAGCTGCGTTGCCTGAGATTGATATGGTGGGCTTCCGTGGTGTGATGAGTGCAATTTCAATTGCGTTTCATTCAACATTCAATTCAAAGTCATTTAATAATATCTTTCACCCCCCACGTTTCTTTCAATTTTAATTCTAATTAAGATTTTTTCGCGCGGTATATGCGAGAAAAAATATTTGATTAATATTGATTTTGGAGAAGAGCAGTGATTAATTTAATCGCTTCATGCAACAAATATGTTGATGTGGGAGAGGGCCATGAAAAATTATTCAAGTGATATTTTTCGTTTTGTGCTATTCAGTAGTTTATTAATTATAATATCTGGGTGCACCTCGATTCCTAAAGACTTAGGTCGAAGTGATGTCGATGCATTAACTAGTGAGCGAGGGCTGCCTATTGATGCAGGGACATCAAAGAGTAGAGATGAACTCGTCAATTCATTAACAGCTGACCCGTTAACTGCAGATAGTGCAATTCGAATTGCATTGGTCAACAATCCTCACTTAAAGGCTACCTATGCAAGTTTGGGAATCGCTGTAGCAAATGTTTACGAAGCCGGACGTATTCGTAATCCAATATTCTCTTTTTCCTCTTTAGATTCCAACGCTTCTGGCGAACGCAATCTGGAGACATTCGGCTTAATCACTTCATTCACGAGTTTAATTACGTTACCAGCACGCAAGCGATTTGCTGAAGGTGAATTTGCTGCAATGAAACAATCCGTGGGTGCCGAAGTATTGAATATCGCTGCTGAAACAGAAACCGCGTTCTATCATTTCGTAGCTGCGAAACAAGTTGCAGCCCTGCGAGCACAAATTGCCAAAGCGGGTGCACTTTCTCTTGAGTTGGCAAGGCGATATTTCGATGCAGGAAATTTAACTCCTCGAGATTTCGCATTAGAACATGCCGCTGCTTCGGAACTGCAACTCGCTTCACTAGAAGCTACAGCCGAAGCTTACGGTAAACGTACAGAGCTCGCTACACTATTGGGTCTTTCGACAGCAGGCGCATGGGATTCGCCCGCACAACTTCCAGTCCCATTGGATCAAGAAGATGGCATTGATGTCCTTATTAAACTTGCACAACAGTCTCGACTCGATTTAGCTGCAGCCAGTGCACGTACAGACCTTCTTGCCGACCGACTGGGTGTCACGAATTGGACACGCTGGTTAGGTGAATTGGATGTTGGGGTTGAGCATGAGCGAGATACAGATGGCACAGAACTTACCGGTCCGACAATAGAGTGGGAAATACCGATTTTCACTCAGAATCGCGATTCATTACTACGTGCCGATGCAGAACTAAAAATTGCCATTGCAGAAGTTGAACGCTTAAGCATGGAGGTCGAAAACGGTGTGCGCTTAG
>JAPUHH010000142.1 GCA_027297825.1 Gammaproteobacteria bacterium | reverse complement strand
TGTAATTCTATTTTTTTTGAATAATTAATTTTGAAGTTTACATCACTTTTAGCAAATCGTTGGCTAGCTTTACTGCATGATATTGCGTGGATTCCGGTTGCCTTATTTGTTGGCTATTGGGTGCGTTTTAATCTCGATGTTATCCCTTCAATTTATTGGGAAGGGTTCATTCAATTTTTAATTGCAGCGGTCATTTTTCAAACTGTATGTTTTTGGTATTTCGGTTTGTATCGCGGCATTTGGAGATTTGCATCTATACCAGATATTTTTAGAATAATAAAAGCAATAATAGTTGGTGTTAGTTTGACGGTGTTATGTATGTTCTTTCTATACCGCCTTGAAAATATACCCCGTTCAATTCTTGTATTGTATCCGGTATTTCTGTTTTTAGGTATAAGTGCGCCACGACTATTGTATAGGTGGTTTAAGGACCAACGCATTTACATGAATCAACCACCAGCGCATAAGCAGGCTTTAATCGTTGGGGCGGGACATGCGGGGAACATGCTGGTGAGAGAGATTTTAAGGACGAATGAATTTTTACCGGTTGGCTTTGTTGATGACGACGCGCATAAAAAAGGTCGCGAAATACATGGCGTACGAGTACTTAATAGTATTGAAAATATACAAGCCGTTCTAGAAAAATATGAAATTGACGTTGTCATTATATGTATCCGAAATATATCTGCAGGAGTTATGAGAAGCATATTGCGAGCTTGCAGCAATCAAAAAATTGAATGTCTAACTATTCCATCGCTAACCGAAGTAAATGATGATAATGTCGATATCTCGCGTTTACGAAATATCAAACTAGAAGACCTGTTAGGCCGCGAATCCATAAAGCTTGATGACCAATCTCTGCATAATTTCATTGATGGAGAATGTGTTTTGGTTACCGGTGCGGGAGGATCCATTGGATCTGAATTGTGTCGTCAAACATTGGAGTATGCCCCTAAAAAATTAATATTGCTTGAGCAGAACGAGTTTAATTTATACACGATTTCAAAAGATTTAAAAAAACACGAAATACATGGTGCAACGGATATTATTCCGTTGCTACGCGATGTGCGGGATTTGAGCGCAATTGAGGAGGTATTTTCTCGTTACAGGCCGAATGTAGTATTGCATGCAGCGGCTTATAAGCACGTGCCTATCATTGAAGATAATATTATAGAAGGTGTTAAGACCAATATTTTTGGTACCAAGATGCTTGCAGAGTTAGCTGCAAAATATAGTGTAGATAAATTTGTAATGGTCTCGACCGATAAAGCGGTTAACCCTACCAGTATGATGGGAACCACTAAGCGTACCGCTGAAATATTTTGCCAGGCATTGGATGCTAAGACTTCAACACAATTTATCACAACACGGTTTGGCAATGTCATTGATTCTACTGGATCCGTGGTGCCTTTGTTTAGAGAACAGATTCAAAAAGGTGGGCCGGTCACAGTTACGCATAAAGATATATCGCGCTATTTTATGAGTATACCCGAAGCGGTTAGCTTGATTTTGCAAGCGGCCTCTATGGGAGAGGGGGGTGAAATTTTTGTGCTAGATATGGGGAAACCAGTGAAAATATACGATTTGGCTCGACAAATGATTCGCTTGTCAGGTTATGATCCCGATCACGATATTGGAATAGAGTTCATTGGATTGCGTCCGGGTGAAAAGCTGCACGAAGAGCTTTTTCATGAGTCAGAAGACTATACAGGAACAAAGCATCCAAAGATTTTATTGGCAGAGTCTCGTAAGGTGGATTGGGATAGTTTTGCTTTGCAGCTTGATGATGTTTTGCATGCTTGTGAGCAGAGAAAGACTGATATAGTTATTGAATTGCTAAAGACAATGATTCCTGAATATGTTGCCAGCCAACCAGTTTCAGTGGATGATATCATTGAAGATTCTACTCGTAACATAATACACTGATATCATTTAGACTTAATGCTGTTTATAAGATTGATAATATCTAGTAGTTAATGAAAAAAGTATTCATCAAAACACAAGGCTGTCAGATGAACGAGTATGATTCAGAAAAGATGCTGGATGTGCTTAAGCATGAATGTGGTCTAGAGGTTACGACTGAGCCGTCTGAGGCGGATGTGTTGCTATTAAATACCTGCTCAATTCGTGAGAAGGCGCAAGAGAAAGTTTTTTCTCAATTAGGGCAGTGGCGGCCTTTTAAAGAAAAAAACCCTGATCTATTAATTGGTGTGGGTGGATGTGTTGCCAGTCAAGAAGGTGAGGCGCTAGCCAAGCGCGCGAAACAAGTAGATGTAGTATTTGGTCCACAAACCATTCATCGTTTGCCAGACTTGCTGAACCAGGCAAGAAATAACAAGAAAGCAGTAATAGATATCACTTTTCCTGAAATGGAAAAATTTGATTGTCTGCCTGAACCAAGCTCGAAAGGGCCGACAGCATTTGTTTCGATTATGGAAGGGTGCAGCAAGTATTGTACGTATTGTGTCGTTCCCTACACAAGAGGTGAGGAGTTTAGTCGGCCGCTCGAAGATGTGTTGAATGAGATCAAGGTGTTGGCTAAACAAAACGTTCGAGAGGTTACACTCTTAGGCCAGAATGTGAATGGTTATAGAGGGCCTGATCAGACTGGCGATATAATTGATTTTTCTCTGCTACTTTATTTCGTCAGTAAAATAGAAGGTATTGAGGGTATTCGGTATACAAGTTCGCATCCCTTAGTATTCTCGGATAATTTGATTAATGCGTATGCGGAAA
>JAPUHH010000141.1 GCA_027297825.1 Gammaproteobacteria bacterium | reverse complement strand
TCAATCTAGATTTATTTAAACGATACGATGAATCAATTAAATATTATAAAAATAATTAGTTGTAAACCATCATTCCGAGTTAAAATTTCCAATCAGCACTTGCTTTCGACTAAAAACGATATATTCAATTAGGTAGAGAAGTTTTTGTTAGTGCTAGAAAATCATCCCAACACAGCGTTTCTACTCCGACTTTATTGCTTAATATATTAACTGCAATAGCCTTTCCCAGTACTTCTACAGGAATACCTCTATACTTCCGTAAACCGCCCAACAGTAACGGTTTTAATAGTGGCCAAAGGCGCAATATTATCGCTTGGGATAATCCGTATCGATTGGTGGGTGTCAGTATCATTGACGGTTGAAATGTACTCAGTCGTTCAAAATCGAGAGCTTTTAATTCGTTTACCAACTCGCCCTTGGTGCGAAGGTAGAAAGACAAGGAATTTAAATTGGCATCGATCGATGCCAATATTTCGAAATGGCGTACGCCAGCCTTTTTACATGCCGAGGCAAAATCAAGCACGGCTAGTTTGTCAATTTTTACAAAATCGTCTTTGCTTATTTTAGATGGTTGTCCGACGCCCAACGTGCAGATCGCAATGTGATGCCCTGGCAATAGCTCCAGATAAGACGTGGGGTTAAATATGTCGATGTTGTGCTGATGAACAAAGTTACCGGTGATGTCAGGTAGGGGCCGGCGACCGAGTAATGTTAGGCGTTCCATTTGTGGAATTGTTACGAGGGTTCGCGCTGTGAGACTCCCAACCGCGCCGGTTGCACCGAGCATGACGACAGACAAGGGAGAGGTATTCATATTTTAATTTCATTAATATTCTATACCGTTATGTCCACTATGGGCCGTTAACGGTCATTCGAGTTCTCGCTAAATAAGCAGCCATGTGGCTAAGCCAAGAAATGCAAAGATGCCGATGATATCGGTGATGGTGGTGAGGAGTACTCCACCGGCAAGCGCAGGGTCAATATTGAGTTTGTGTAAAATAATTGGAATGGTAACTCCTGCGAGTGCCGCGCAAACTAGGTTGGCCATCATGGCGACGGCAATAATGGCTCCCATCTTAAAGTCTTTAAACCAGAGGATGACAACAGTGGCGACGATGAAGGCCCATGCCATGCCATTTAAAAAGCCGATGGAAATTTCCTTAAGTAAGAGTAATTTTGAGTTACTGCGCCCGACTTGTCCGAGTGCAAGTCCACGGATGACTAGGGTGAGCGTTTGGCTGCCTGCAATGCCGCCCATGCTCGCGACAACCGGTATAAGGATGGCCAGTACGATAATTTTTTCTAATGTCATTTGAAATAAACTAATGACCCACGCGGCGAGAAAGGCTGTTAATAAATTTACGCCTAACCAAATCGCGCGGCGTCGAGTGGAGGCTACGACCGGTCCAAATAAATCTTCTTCTTCGGATAAGCCTGCCATGCTAAACACTGAGTGCTCGGCTTCGTCACGAATAACATCTAATACATCATCCACCGTGATACGGCCGATGAGCTTGTTGTCTTCGTCTACGACGGCAGCGGAAACTAAATCGAGGTCTTCAAAAGATTTGGCCACGATGGAGGCATCCATATTCGCTTCAAAAGCTTCTGCAGTATTTTCCATTACGTCACGCACCAATTCAGTAGGTTTATTGGTGAGTATTTTTGAAAGTGCAAGAGTACCAATGTAATGGTCGTAACGATCCACTACAAATAACGAATCGGTAGCTCGTGGTAGTTCACCTCGCGCGCGCAGATAGCGTAAGACGACGTCTAGGGTTACATCGCGTCGTACGGTTACGGTGTCGGTATTCATTAAGCCACCCGCAGTATCCTCATCGTAGGACAATACGGATTCCAAACGCTGTCGATCGCGCTGATCCATGCCGGCGAGAGCTTGTTGCGTTACCGTGTCAGGTAGGTCGGCAAGTAAATCTGCTAAGTCATCAAACTCCAGGCCTTCGGTTGCAGAAACCAATGCATCGCTGTCCATGAGCTTGATGAGTCTGTTGCGAGCTTCATCTCCCATGTTCAATAAGATTTCGCCATCATCATCATGATCCAGCATATTCCACAAGATGCCACGTTGAGAATATGGGAGCGCTTCTAATAGATGGGCAATTTCAGCAGGATGTAGTGCATTCAGTACGCGTCGCGCACGCTGCATGGTGCCGGTTTGCAGGGCTTCACCGATGACCCTTAAGGTTTGGTCTTGAATGTGTACAGCGGAATTAGGCATTTTTTATCTGAGTGATAGTTTGTATGCAAAAGCGCGCAGCAAGTGTAACTGCTTGTAGACAGCTTACCAAAAAATGAAAGAGGTTTTTATGAATTACAGCTGACTATTCATTCAGTGCATCGACCATGGGATGAATTTTAGCGGGTACGGTCGTACTGAGAATCTTTTTAGTCGGGCTTTCCAGTTCTGAAATTTTGCTTCGGTTGATGATTTGTTTGATTTCTAACAGATTGGATGGATGGGCGCTAAATTCCCGTAAGCCCATGCCAAGAAGCAGACGCGTATAACGTGGATCACCTGCCATTTCACCACACATGGCGACAGGGATTTTGGCTTTACGACCTGCTTGCAGTGTTAAATGAATCAGTTTGAGCACGGCTGGATGCAAAGGATCGTACAAGTAGTTTACTTGGTCATCGATTCGATCAATCGCGAGCGTGTATTGAATTAAATCATTGGTGCCGATGGAAAAGAAATCAAGTTGTTTAGCAAAGATGGTAGCAGAGAGGGCAGCAGCAGGAACTTCTATCATCGCGCCGACAAGGATATCTGGATCATAGTCATAGCCTTCGCTTTTTAACTCTCGTTTAGCTTGGTCTAATAATGATAAAGATTGTACGAGTTCAATGTAGCTCGTAATCATCGGCAATAAAATCCTTACCGGTCCGAATGCGGAGGCACGTAAGATGGCGCGCAGTTGTTGTATAAATAATTCTGTGTCTTTTAAAGATCTGCGAATTGCGCGTAAGCCTAGTGCAGGGTTTTGGGTTAGTGGCCCTTGATAATCTGGGTCAAATTCTTTTTCCGCGCCCAAGTCTAAAGTGCGTATGGTTAGTGGTTTGCCTTTTAGCGTGCGAACGACTTTGCGATAGGCGCTATATTGCTCTGCCTCATCTGCGGGTACATCACGGTCTATATATAGAAACTCAGTGCGATATAAACCAACGCCATCCGCACCAGATAATTTTAATGCATTAACATCTTCCGCGAGTTCAATATTAGCTTGCAGGCTGATACGTTGACCGTCACGTGTTTTGGCAGAAATATTGCGTAATGAATTAAGCTTGCGCCGCGCATCTTTTTGTTCGCGTTGTTTCTGACGATACTTTTTAATTGTATTTTCATCAATACCCGCTAGCACCATGCCGTCAGCGCCATCGATTATAATTTTTTCTTCTTGCTGTAATAGTGAACGTGCTCTTTGAATTCCTACTACCGCAGGAATTCCCAAGCTGCGAGCAAGAATTGCAGTATGTGATAGAGGGCCGCCCTGTTCAGTAATAAAGCCTGCTATGTTTTGATTTTGCATGACGACCGTGTCAGCAGGTGTAAGGTCATCGGCTACAATGATGCTACCTTTAAGAGGCTGAGACTTCATTTGCACTGTGAATTGCTGATCTTTTAGAATTTGTTGAATGAGGTTGATGACGTGTTCGACATCGTTGATGCGGGTGCGCAGATAGGCATCTTCCATCTGCTCAAATACGGACACTACTTTGTCGAGTTGTTGTTTAAGCGCCCATTCTGCATTGCAAAGTTGTTCTTGAATGATCTCAATAGGGACTTTGCGCAACATGGAGTCTTTGACCATGAGGATGTGCGAATCAATGAATGACGCGACATCTTTTGGCGCATCTTCGGGAATCGTGTCTCTAATGCCGCGAAGCTGATTGGTGGCTTCAGCTACTGCGCCTTGAAATCTTTCGACTTCAGAAGCAACTTCATGTTCTTCTAATTTGCGTTCAAATACTTCCGGTGCGCTGCCGCGATTTAATAAATGCACATTGCCAATAGCAATGCCTCTTGATACACCTATGCCGGATACGATTAGTGCCATATTTATAACAGGAAGTGAAATAACATCGTTACAACCTATTCTTCTTCTTCAAAGCAATTATTAAATAAAATCTCAATGTGAGTTATAGCATCTTCTTCATCGTTGCCAGTGACGGCTACATTTACAACGGAGTGCTGACTGGCTGCCAGCATCATGACTCCCATGATGCTTTTGCCGTTTACTTTTTTACCTTCTTTTTCAATAAAAATCTCGCTTTGATAGTTTGAAGCTAAAGCGACTAATTTTGCAGCTGCACGATCATGTAAGCCAAGTTTATTGATGATCGTGAGTTCTTTGTTGATCACTTGTTATGACTCCTTGCTTGAACAATCAATAACGCCATCGTGTGCACCACTTTTAGCCTTTTCAACCAGTTTTTCCAAACTTAATTTTGGATAATTCATAGTTCGTATCAAC
>JAPUHH010000140.1 GCA_027297825.1 Gammaproteobacteria bacterium | reverse complement strand
ATTTTCTATGTCTATGAGATTTTTGTGCCTTGGGTAGGTGCAAAAATTTTAAAGATGGCTGAGTATATTCCTCGACTTTCGAGGAGTTAACCCACATATTGCATCAGAGTCCAGGATTTTGGGTGAGAGATTGCGTTAGTTAGCGCTGCTTTGGACTGCAAGGCATAGCGAAGCTATGTTTTGAAGGAAAAGCAAGCTAGGCAGAGTAAGAGCCAGCCAAAAACCGGGCAGTCCATGCTCAATACAAAGTGATTTAACTTAAGGTTTTGCATAGTATTTTTTAACTAACCGGTTGCCGACACTAACAAACGGCCTAGTGTATTAGGTGGGTTATGTGTCGGGGTAGGTTTTATTAGCTCTAAGTCCTTGCTCAACAGCAATAACCGCGGCTTCTACACGCGAATGAATACTCAATTTTCTTAGTATGGCTTTGACATGCAGCTTTACGGTGCCATCTGAAATACCTAGATTTCTGGCAATGACTTTATTGCTTTGGCCTTCGGCTAATAAACTTAAAATTTCCCGTTCTCGCGGCGTTAAGGTATCGAGTGGGCTGGGTTCGGGTTCAAGAGGATCTTCGCCTTTGACCACTTTGGCTAGAATTTGAGTCAAATTTGGTGCCACGACCGTTTCGCCTTTAATGATTTCACGCAAGGCCGCGACGACATTGTCTGGTTCCATGTCTTTTAATAAATAGCCTTTGGCGCCATTGCGTAAAGCTTCTACTAAATCACGTTCGTCACCACTGGTCGTTAACATCACTACAGGTGGCCTAAATTTAAGCTGCTGAAATTGTTTTAAGACTTCCAGGCCAGTCATACCCGGCATACGCATATCTAATAAAACGATATCAGGATTGAGTTCCTGCGACAGTCTTATGCCTTCTCGGCCATCTCCTACTGAGGCGACAACTTCGATACCGTGACGGCTTAGCAGGCTTTGTAAACCTTCACGAAACAGGGTGTGGTCATCGATAATCACGATGCGTAATTTCATTTCAGGGATCATTTTGATGTTCTGCTTATTTTATCTCTTGGTGGGCATCTTGCAGGGCATCTGGTAAATAATCAAATTCTAGGCGTACTTGTACACCTTCACCAGAATCACTGTCTATCGTCAGTGTACCACCAATACGACTTGCTCGGTCTTGCATGACGCTGAGGCCTACGTGTTCGCCGACGGTTTTACGATCATTCAGTTCTGATAGGCCGATTCCGTCATCCTCGATCAATACCGAGTACTGGCCAATTTCATCACCACGCATCAAAATGCGAACAGTACTGGCTTCACTATGTTTGCGTACGTTGGTGAGAGCTTCTTGAATAATTCGCAACACTTGTAATTCGATTTGTGGCGGCAAGGTAGTGTCCGGCCACTCTTTTTGTAGATAAACCTGGATGTCATCACAATCTTGTTTGAAACGCTCTACAACTTGTTCAGCAGAGACCGTAATATTGCTCTCACCAATCGGCAAACGGAAATGAGCAATGAGTTCACGCAATTCCGTATGCGCTTCATCAATGGAGGATTCAATGCGCTCTAGTTCTTGCCATGTCGCGGCGTCATCCTCTTGGTGTATGGTTTCATCAAGTACGCGCACCTGATATTTGATGCTCGCCAGAGTTTGCGCAAGTGAGTCGTGGAGTTCATTTGCAATATTGGATCGTTCACGCATGATGGATAATGAATTCGCTTCTTCATCTAGGCGTGATTTTTCAACGGCGATTCCGAGATGTCGTCCCATGCTAGTGAATAATTCAGTGTACTCATCTCTATCAATAAAGTTTTTTTCCTCAATATAAAAATTATAAACGCCTAAAATTTTACCGCGATATTGTAGCGGTACTATGAGAATTAAAGTTTTCTTACTATTGAAATATTTTTTACTAGTTTGTTCGGGGCAAGGGATGACATCAACCGGGATGGTTTGATCGCTACTCGAGTGAGATATATTGCTAGGCAAAGAAGGATGCTTGTCTTCAAATGTTGCATCAAGCCCAATTTCAGCAATTAGGGAACAGGTATTTTTTACTTCTTCAAGATAAACGCTTGCCGCCTGAGCGTCGATGAGTTCGGTCATGGTGTATAAAAAGTGCGTAAGTAAGTCTTGTAAATTGCGCGACATATTTATATTGCTTACAACATCATATAATGTTGCAAGTGATTTGTTTTTTCGCGCCATATGCTCTGTATGGTGCTGCAGTTGAATTTCAGCTTCCCTGGATAAAGACCCGAGCATTTCAGCTACAAAGTTTATGTCTTGCGATAATTCAAAATTTTCAGATTGCGCGATCTCAGGTAGGCGCGCAGATAACTCGCCAGCACGAATTTTTTGTGTCCACAATCGCAATGCAGAAAGGAAGTCGTCTATATCTGAGCGGGAGGATAAATTCGCTTCAGGCTTTGTTGCAGTCAAGGATTTGTGGTGTTGTACTTTGCTCATCTTGTAAATATATATGGGTTATGAGTGCAATTATACGCATTCTATAAATAAAAAATTTTAAGTTATTCCCAAATATTCTTTAAATACTGACTACCACCGAGTGATTTGACCTGATCCGATATATCCATTGAACGATTGCTTACATAACTCGAAGGTTCTGAAGCGTTTAATTTGTATGGATTCGGTAATACAGCTGCAAGCAATGCAGCTTCATGTTGAGTGAGATTCGTAATAGATTTTCTAAAGTGTACTTGTGCTGCATTTTTTGCGCCAAAAACACCTGGGCCAAACTCAGCAATATTTAAATATACTTCCAAGATGCGCCACTTTGGCCATAAAGATTCTATTAGTAATGTAAAGTAAGCCTCTAAACCTTTTCTAAATAGGCTTTTTTTAGGCCAGAGGAAAATATTTTTAGCGACTTGCTGTGTGATCGTGCTGGCGCCTCGCAAAATTCTATTGTTTTTATTATTTTCTAAAGCAGATTGTATTGCTGCAAAGTCAAAACCATAGTGATCGGGAAATTTTTGATCTTCTGCAGCGACTACAGCGATTAATAAGTGTGGAGAAATCATATCGATATCGACCCAATTCACCTTATGAGAGGTTTGCTTTGTAGTAATTTGTTTGACCAACATAAAACTTGTATAGGGCGGATTAATCCAACGTAATAAGAGCGTTGATAAAACGGTGAAGATTATGAAAATAAAGATGCAATTTCTGACGAGCATGATGGGTTTCATCCGCCAGTTTTTTTTACGTCTCGTTATTTTGCGTCTCGACATTGGTGATTTATTTTTCTGAGATAATCTCAATGAAAATAGTTTCTATTTTATAGACCAGTTTTTAATTAGCATCATAAGTTTATCGATTGCGGATGATGTGGCGCTTAAAAACATCCGCCTACTTGTAATTGATACCTCAGAGGCAGAAGACAATAATTATGACAAGGCATTCGAAAAAGCACTCAAGACGGGTATTGATGCAATAAGCTTAACAATTTATTGGGATGATTTTAAGAAAAAACCAGGTAAATATAAACCTGCAATGAATGGGCTTGAAATTGAAAACGTACACTATGCAAAATCGAATCTAGAAGTGGCATCAAGGATCTCAGTTATCGATACTAATCAAAAGCGATTGTCAAAAGAGCTGCATTTCGAACAAATCGAATTTATATCGTTTACTTGGCTTTCAGATTCTTCAGCAGATAGCGTGAGTGCGATGCAGAGCTATCACGGCAGCAAAGATGTTAAATTTGTATGCTTTTTGGAAAGTCTTGGTCTACTATTAACGAGTAATGGCTCAGGACAGGATGAACGGGCTCATTTCAGCCTCCTTAAGTACGCAAATCTGCGAGGTTGGGAATAAGTGTCATAAAACACTCATAATCATGACTCATATTCTTGAAGGTTTTCATGTGTTTAGAGATAATAAGCCATTATCAGATCAGTGGCCTGGAAAGGCCTAATACAGTTTATATAGGAGTGTTGATATGAGTGAGATGGTCAAGACGATGTTAGTGGTTGCTGCGATGGCAATTCCTTGTTTTATTTTAATTATCGCAATTATTAGTAAATTTTAATTGTATGTTTAGGTTTCGTAATTAGGCGCAGTGAGAGTCTCCTCTGCGTCTAAGTCAACATTAATCATCAAATTTAGATAATTCTTGCTTCTTGTTTTCTTAGTCCACTTTTTAGATTGAATTTTTACGCCAATTTTTGGTTGATCGGCATAAGCGCCATGGTTGTTTGTGTTTGTAATGTAGTGCATGTTTAAGACTGCCGAAATCAACAGAAAAACTGTGCAAGTTCACGTGAATTCGAATATGAAATTAATAAACAAGAATAACGTGGCAAAGAAATTTCTGAAAATATAGCCCCATATTTTGAAGGGAATTTATTCTGCACCGAACGTGTAGAATAAATATTGATTCTTAATTCAAAACTTTTGTGTCAACCGCTACGCGGTAATGTTCTCGTAATTCATTTCGATTAAATTGATGATAGGCATAAGTAATTTATGCTGGAAATATCAATGTTCCTTATTTAAAATTACGCTCTTGAGGAATGTGGAGTAACATAAGCCCAATGCCGTAAAAGCTTTTATTTTAATAATAAGATTTAATAATAAAATTTAATAGTAAGATTAGAAGTGGAGTCGGATTATGGATATATGGCCATTGCGTTCTAGTATAATGAAATTTAATTTTGGCAGTTTTGGGATGCATGACAAACCCAAGGTTAGTCTTTATCACTGTGTTGAATTGACGTTTCCGTATGGCGCTGGTGCTTGTGAAACGGCAGTGAAACTTCATAAAAGGCGATTCTTGTCTGCAGATGCGCCCTTGATCCCTATACCTGGATGCAATCAGCATTGTAAATGCCGTTTTAAACATCATGATGATCGTCGTCATGAGCTACGTCGCGATTCCTATAACACAAGTGGACTTTATATCCACTTTGATCAGCAAAAAAATCGTAGGTTGGGTGGAGATCGACGCCTCAACTCTTATGCCAGAACAGAGCTTAAGTAAAATTTAAAATAAAATGTAGAAATATTTTATAGGTTGAATTGTTTAGGTGTCTTATAGCTTTTTGAGATTCTCTACATCGTTAGCACTGTCTGAACTACTTTCAGTCATATCAATATTATCAGTCTCAATGGTATCCACATCAAAATCTGAAGGTTGAAGGTGCTGGAGATGTCAGCAAAGGCTGATTCAAATGCAAGTGTTAAAGCTTTGTATATAGTATAACCATACATGCCTTGTGTTTCGCATTTGTTAGGAAATAGTTCTCCTTGTTTGCTTTTAGCTTCTGCAGTAAATACTCGCTTATAAACGCTATTTTTTTCTGCATCAGTTAAAAATACTTCAAGTTTTGTTTTTGCAATGGGTCGCATACGACCTTTATCAACTTGCATAGTGAAACGACTTTTAGGAGCTTATAGATGTATCGTCTATTTGCATGCTCGCCTCACTAACAGGGAAGAGTCTCTAGTTAAGAGTGTAACGAGTTCTTGCAATAACACGAGGACCACAGTCTACTGTTAGTAAAGGTAAAACTACCGATTATCAGCAATTAAATTATGTTATTAGAGTGATACCTAGATCTATATAAGCGGTGTGTCTACAGTCTTATTTATCTTGCTCAACAATTAATTTCAACTGGTCTAAGCCTTGTTGAAACATTGAGCCAATGGAATATTGCATGAAGAGCGCAAAGTAACCGCCGATGATGGGCATGTTCATATCGCCCTGCATGGTCCACATCACCTTGGTTCTAGTTTCCGTTGTGGTGTTATATTTGATCGCGCTTTTGCATTTATATTTTCCAGCTTGAAAGTACAGATCATACTCAATGCCATTTTCTGGCGACCAGGATGTAAATGTCAGTGAGCCGCCTCCATGTTTATCTTGCCAGCTTTGGCTTGCGCCTATACCGGTAGTTTTTTCGCTAATACTAATTACAATATCTGGATCTTCACCTTTCCAAGGTGTCCATAGATCCCATTTCTGCAGATCACCAACATACTGATGTATATGTGTTGAGGAAGAAGAAATCACAATGCTTTTATTAATCGTGTATTGCGTGGGCAAGAAATATCCAATAACGCCTAAAATAATTATCAGTAGAAATATAAAAGATAAAAACTTTTTCATTTGCGATAGCTCAGAATAAGGAAATATTGCATAACTACTTAAGCGTCGATAGTTTTTACAGCTGCTTTAGAACGGTAGATAAAGGCAACAATAATGCCGGCTAAAACCATCTCGATAAGAGTTCCTACCATCCAATTGGTTAAAAGATTACTTGGGTAGGGTACAACGGCATACCAGATTAAAAGATTGCCGATAAATATAATCGCTAGCAATAGTCCATATACCGCGCCCTCAATGAGGCCGCCACGTTTAAAGGCTTTGGTAAAAAGTGCGACAAATCCAATTGCAATGATGAGTTGGCCAAGTATTAACCAAGCGATATATGATTTCATCGCTTCTTCGGGACGCCATAAGCCGTTAGTTTGCTCGTAAATAGATTTTAAATATACGCCATGAAATAAAAGATCAAATACAAAAATAAAAATAAACACGGCAACGCAAGCGAGCGTGAATTTTTTAGAATTCATTATGAGCTCCTTTATTGTCAGTGATTAGCGAATGAAGGTATCAATCTTCGGCAGGCGGAGAATAATTTGGGTCATTCGGATTTAAAAATACAAAATTAAACTGCTTTGGCTCTAGTTCGACAAAATCGAGAGTGGTGCCTTTTAGCAATTCAAAACTGGAATCAGCCACAACAATATTTACGCCGTTAGATTCGTAACTATGATCTTTTTCATCGCCATTGCCGACATCATCAAATCCAAGACCATAATGTATGGAATTATCTGGCTTGCGTGTAGCGGCAATGCGTAAGGGTGTATTTTCTAAATTTGATTCCAGCGCAGCTTTTTTGATTTGATCTGCGGCAGCTACGGTTACTTCAATTGACATGCTGTATTCCCAGCTATTTTAATAATTTGAGGTAATTCTAAACTATCTTCAGGGGCAGGTTTTTATAAATTCAATGAAGCTTGAAATCCATTGATTATTTTGGGTGTTTCGTTGGTGTGCATAGCAGGCTAATAGGTTTTTATAGAGTATTCCATCATTTTCACCATTAACCCCAAAGCCTCTTTTTACAGTAAATGCATATTGTGCCTGCTCGGGTGTATGCGTGAGTTTTGAATAATGAAATTCATGCCCAGGAATGGGCTGATGGCTTATATTGGGCCAAGGGTGATGAGGTTGTTTTTCTAACAGCGTGTAGCCACGTCCGATGGGTTTTTCAAACATTTCACAATCGGCATCGATAATGCCGATCATTTCAGATTTTTCAGATTTAAACTTAATTGAGTTGCAGAGATACATTAAGCCCCCGCATTCAGCATAAGCTGGCATACCTTGGTCAATGGCATGATGAATAGCCTGCATTATTTTGGTATTAGCCGCTAGTTTGTGTAGTCGGTTTTCTGGAAATCCACCGCCGATAAAAAGTGCATCTGCAACGGGTAATTCTTCATCATGTAAGGTGTCAAAAGGTAGCAATTGAGCACCTTGTTGAGCGAAAGTCTCTAAATCGTCGGCATAGTAAAAACCAAAGGCCTCATCTTTGGCGTAGGCAATCTTTAATTTGCAATTGGGAGACGACGATTCCTGCTGTTCTGCCATGCTAGGTGGCGCCGCAGATTTAGCAATCGCTAAAATCTTATTTAGATCGACTTGTCCCGCTACGGCATTGGCGATGCCGGTAATTTTATCTTGTGCAAGCATGTCTTCATTGCTTGGCATTAAGCCCAGGTAACGCTCGACCAATTCTAGTTCTGGACTGCGTTGCACCAGGCCTAGTATAGGAGTATCTGTATAACGTTCGATAACGGCGGTCAACTTTGATGCGTGTCGTCCACCACCGACAAAATTTAAAATAACACCAGCAATATTTACAGCTGGATCAAACTGCTGGTAGCCCAATAACAGTGGTGCCACTCCGCGTATGGTGCCGCGTGTATCTAATACTAGAATTACCGGGGCGTTGAGTAATTTTGCTAAAGCTGCATTACTATTACTCCCATCTGCTGCGAGACCATCATGTAAGCCTTTATTGCCTTCAATAATGCTGAGGTCTGTGTCTCGACTTTGTTGTCCAAACAGGGTCTTAATTTCTTGATCGGTCTGTGTCCAATAATCGAGGTTATAACAGTTTCGTTGTGTAGCTTTAGCCAGCCACATCGGGTCAATGTAGTCGGGCCCTTTTTTAAAGGCCTGAACTTTTAGACCTTTAGCGTGCAGTGCGGCGGATATACCAAGGGCTAATACCGTTTTACCCGATGATTTATTGGCAGCGGAAATTAAAAGATGTGCCACGAATAATTAATAGCACTATTGTTGCAGTGCTTGGGGGAAATCAGATTGAATTAGAACGAGCAGAATCTAAGCTGAGAGCTTTGTCCGATAAACTCTCAGGTAAAAATTCAAGAATTGCAATGCCCACGGTAACAATGGCTAAGGCTAGACAAATGCCGCCAAAGCCTAGTAATAGCTCAAAAATACTAGGGGTGTATTCGGCTACGACACCATCAAAGAAACTGCTACTCTCTTCCATACCGGGGAATAAGACTAGAGGATAGGCTTGGCCGCCAATAATTATGACATACAGTTGTGCAATACCACCCATAATGACTAAGCCTGCCGCCAGCATCGTCATGCCTCTAGATTGGCTCATCGGCTTAATAAAGACTAAAGCCAATGGCACTAAACAACCTATTACGATATGTCCAGCCCAGAATAAAAATGTGTAGATGCCACCGTCTAATAGAATGAAACGTTCGATGCCGTGATGTTCTGTGGCGTATAAATTGGCTAGATGGTAAGCCAATACAAAATACAGTATGGCCGCAACAAAGATGCCTAAAAGATTTTTAAGTTTGCTTAGCATGACATCACCGAGGGTTCGGTGAGTCCATTTATAGCTTGCCATTAATACTAAAATGAAAGTGGCCATGCCAAAGGCAAACGACATAATGACAAATAACGGCGCCATGATGGCGGCATCATAGGCTTGGCGTGCCACTAGAAAGCCAAAGATGGATCCCGTACCGGTGGTAAGAATAAGCCGCCAAAGAAAAGCCGCAAAGCCGGTTACTTTAATGAATTTGTTCATTTTTCTTTCCATCATCATCCATAAATAGATGACCGTGATGACGATAAAGCCAGTGTAGAGAAAGATGTTCCAGGCAAAAATGGATTTGAAGTTATACTTGGTCATGGCCACGATCAGAAGATCCGGCCGGCCTAGATCCAACACTAAAATAGCTAAGCCACCTACGAGTAGGGCAATGGCGAGTAAGCCAGACATTCTGGCTAAGGGTTTGTAATCTGTTTTGCCAAATACAGATGAAATAGAGGCGACGTTTAACGCACCCGATGCGGCAATGATTAAAAAGATTGCAGCGACATGTGGAAAGCCCCAGACGATTTGATTGCTCATGCCACTGATGTGGTGGCCTTCAAGATCCATATGATGCGCTGCAAGCACACCAACTAAGGTTGCGAGAGCGAGGCCGCCTAATAAAATCCAATATTGCAGTGAATTTGCATCGATTGAGCTGAAGCGAGTCGTTTCCATTTAAATGCCTTGATATCTAACACCAGTGTTAAGCCCTAAATCCGCGCGAATCTGGGTACCACCGTGCTGTTTTAATTGCTTTGATATTTCACTGCTTGGGTCGTTTAGATCTCCAAACAAAAGGGCTTGGTGCCCATCTTTTGCACAGGCTTCTGCGCAGGCGGTGTTGTTGTCACCACGATCTACTTTGTGTACGCATAAAGTACAGCTTTCGACGCAGCCTTTGCCGCGTGGCGAGTGTGGCAACTGATCTTGTAATGGTTCGTGGACGAATGAACGCGCTTTGTATGGACAAGCCAGCATGCAATAGCGACAACCAATACAAGTATGTTTGTCGACTAATACAATGCCGTCTTCACGACGAAATGATGCGCCCGTGGGGCATACGTCCACACAGGGTGGGTTTTCGCAATGTTGGCACATCATCGGTAAAGAAGTGACGTGTCCAGTTTGTTTGTCTTTTACATTGAGTTTGCGAATCCATTGGGCATCCGTTTCAGGGCGGCCTAAGTCCCACAGACCATGCTCTTCATTGCATGCGGTGACACAGGCATCACAATCTTCTTGGCAAACGTTAGTGTTGACTAGCATGCCCCAACGCTGCTGGCTGCTGACAGCTTGATCTGCAGGTTTGGCTGCACCGGTTTGATACAAAATCACTCCGGGCGCAATGGCTAAACCACCTACTGTGGCGGCTCTGCGAAGAAAATCACGTCGATCAGTGTTTACTTCTTCTATATCTAAGTCTAATTTATAGCGCATATCTTATGTATGATGAACGTTTGATTCAGTGGGGTTGTGTTTCACCAAGCTGTAAATATTCATGGATTTCTTGTGTGTGAGCAGTAACAGTTGTATTGGGATTTCTAGTTTTGCGAATCGCTTCTTCGGGTCGATCGGCATGACATTGGAAGCAATCAATATTGACTGCAGTAAATTGATGGCAGCTTGCACAAAAATGTGTGTCATCCGAATAACGCGCAAATTCACCTTCAGCGTTAGGGGTGATATGGCAATCGATACAGGCGTTTAAACTATATTGCGTGGTGCGAATCCCTTCAATGACCGTTTTATCCCTATGTTCTAGAAGATATACAAAGTGTTGCTTGCGCATGATCGCTACAGGTTCAACACAGCGCGTTTCATCACTGTAGTTGCTCTTTGGCTTTGGAATGTCTGCTGAACTCTCCGCAAATGCATTAAACATTGGCACATAAGCGATAAGGGTAATAATCAAGCACACTAATATGTGCCATTTGCTTTTCAATATTCGCATTACATTTAATCGTATAGTAATTCGCCACGAAGGGTTCCTGTGAGTCTAGTTAATGCCCTAGAGCCATGTCGATGTAGCCAGTAGGGCAAACATCTGCGCAAATATGGCAACCGATACACTTGTCGTAGTCGGTGTCGACATAACGCCCCGTCGTAGAGGCGTCTTTATTCACGCGAAAGACTGCATCTTGTGGACAGTACACAATACAGTTGTCACATTCAAAGCACATTCCGCAGCTCATGCAACGAGCAGCTTCTTCTACGGCTTTTTCTTCTGTGAAGTTTTCCATGCGCTCTTCGAAATGGCCTAATACTTGCTCAGCACCGGGGCCATGTTCTTTGCGCAAATTACGTGGCGTGAATGGAAAGTGGCTTAGGAATAATTCATCTGCACCAACAATTTCTTGCGCAGAACGATCTTCATAGTTATGTACCGAATACTCAGCTTCGTCGGTGCCTCGATGCGCACCTTTTTCATAGTCAGCCGGCTCAAGCCCTGATTCTTGTAATTTTTCTAGCAAGTTGAAGTGATGCACATCGATTTTTGGTCGTTTCTTAGTTTCTTGATCATTAAAGTAGAAATCAATGCTATCCGCTGCGATAGAAGCTTGGCCAATTGCAGTGGTTAGTAGATGAGGCCGAACAATATCGCCACATACAAAATGACCTTCACGATTGGGCACGGCATAAAATTTATCAGCATCAATCAGGCCACGACCGTTATCAAAGTCTTCAAGACCTTCGAGATCACCGCCTTGACCAATTGCAGCAACAATTAAGTCACATTCGATATCAAACTCTGTACCTTCAACTATAACGGGGCGGTTATCTTCTAATTTACATTCCGCCATACGCAGTGCAATTGCGCGACCATCATCACCTAAGATGACTTTAATAGGCATTACACCATCTTTGATTTTTACGCCTTCACGTATTGCATCGTGCACTTCGTGATCGGCAGCTGTCATTTCGGCACGAGGGAATAAAGAAGTCAGCGTTACATCAGCGCCTTGACGTGCAGCGGCGTAAGCTGCGTCATGTGCAACATAACCACCAATAACATGCTCAGGAGCTTCTTCTTTATTTAATGATTCAATTTTTCCAAGTCGGCGTGCTACAGATACGACGTCAATAGAAGTATCACCACCCCCTACACATACCACACGGTTGGCGGTAACTTGTAAGTGACCGGTATTGAATGCTTCCAGAAATTTTACTCCTGAAACGCAATTAGGTGCGTCACCACCTTCGACGGGGAGCCCACGTCCTGATTGACAGCCTAGAGCCCAAACGATGGCATCAAATTCGTTTTCGACTTCTTTAACTGCGATATCTCTTCCCACGCGGGTTTGCATGCGGGTTTCAATATTGCCCATATCAAGAATGCGTTGAATTTCGTGATTTAAAAAATTGCGTGGCGTACGGTAGCCAGGGATGCCATAACGGAACATACCGCCTAGCTCTTCGTGGTCATCAAAAATGACACTGGCATGACCTTTAAGACGCAATTGGTAAGCTGCTGCCAGTCCTGCAGGACCGCCACCTATAATGGCAACTTTTTTACCACTTAATTCCTCCGGGGCAGAAAATTTAAAGCCTTGTTCAAATGCAGTGTCTCCAATGTATTGTTCTACCGCATTGATGCCGACAAAATCTTCAACATGATTGCGGTTGCAACCATCTTGGCAGGGCGCGGGACAAACACGGCCCATCATGGAAGGGAATGGGTTGGCTTCCGTAGAACGTTGAAATGCGTATTCTTGCATCGATATTTCTGCTGGCGGTTTTTCAATGCCACGTACAATTTGTAACCAACCACGAATGTCTTCACCCGATGGGCAACTGCCTTGACAAGGCGGTGTACGGTGTACATACGTAGGACATTTATGGGAGGTATCAGCGCTAAATATTTGGTCACCAAAATTTCCCCACACATAATCTCCGTCTTCAAATTTTCTGAAAGTGAGTTTATGAGTCATCTCTTCTTTAGAGGCTGCCATACTTTGCTCCTAATTCCTTAAACGTTCTTTAATTTAAATTCTTTATACAAAAACTAATTCAAGCGGCTTCAACTTGGCTTTCGTCATCAGAACCTTCTGAGGAGTTACCTTCCGGTTGCAAGACAATTGCATTGCTGACGAGTTGATGCAGGCTGATAATTTGATCCATACTAAAATTGTAGTACGGAAATACTTTTGAAAATTGACTTTTGCAGATCGCGCAAATTGCAGCCATATGTGTTACGCCATATTCATCTACTACACTTTTAAGTGCTTCCATACGTGGCAATGCACCCTTAACGCGTAGTTCGATTAAGTCATCCGTTAACAAACCACCACCGCCACCGCAGCAATAAGTGCCTTCTTTGATAGAATGACTCGGCATATCTACGTAGTGGTTACATACCGCTTTAATAATTTCTCTTGGGATTTCGAACTGACCGCCAGGCTTATCACCCATGCGTGAGGCGCGCGCAACATTACACGAGTCATGATACGTCACCACCATATCGTCATTTCGTGAAGGATCTAGCGTTAATTTTCCTTCTTCAATTAGGCCATGGGTCACCTCACAAATGTGTTGAGGTATAGGATAATTTTGATCTAGGAAGTCAAACGGCCCAGCAAGCGTATTTAAGAAAGAATAGGCAACACGCCAAGCGTGGCCACATTCACCAAACACTATTCTTTTTACACCAAGATCAATAGCAGCTTGACGAATTCGCAAAGCAAGTTTTTGCATGTTCTCGTAACTGCCGATGAACATGCCAAAGTTGGCGGCTTCACTTGCAAATGAACTGAGTGTCCAAGAGATTTTTGCCTGGTGGAATACTTTTGCGTAACCAATTAGTCCATCGATATGAGGTTCAGCAAAAAAGTCAGCCGAAGGTGTAATGAGCAACACTTCTGCACCTTTTTCATCTACAGGAAAGCGAACTTTCACTCCAGTTTCCTCTTCAACGTCTTCTTCTAAGCCCTCTAAAGTGTTAACCAATGCTGGCTCGGGTAATCCAAGGTTGTTGCCAATGGTTTGTGCCTTGCCAATAATTTCATTGCAATATTTTTGTCCTTTACCTACGGTATCCATGACTTCACGTGCCGCCATAGAGATTTCTGCAGTATCAATGCCGTAGGGGCAATATACAGAGCAGCGTCGACATTGTGAGCACTGGTGAAAATAGCTATACCAGTCTTCTAACACTTCTTCAGTTAGGTCTTCAGCGCCAACGAGTTTAGGAAAGAGTTTGCCGGAGATGGTGAAGTAACGGCGATAGATTTTTCGATATAAATCTTGCCGTGCAACCGGCATATTTTTTGGGTCGCTAGTGCCTAGATAATAATGGCACTTGTCGGTGCAGGCGCCACATTTCACACATGAATCAAGATACACTTGTAGAGAACGGTATTTTTTATTCAGCTCTCCCATTTTTTCGATCGCAACTTGTTGCCAGTTGTCGATCAGTCCACCGGGGAATCCGAGTTTCTCTTGAAGTTCCGCTTTGGCCTCAAAGGGTCTGCTGTGCGCCATCACATCTTTTTGCAGATGCGGGATCACCGGATATTCTTTTAGTTCGGGCGTATCAAATTCTGCAACAGCCATAATTAACTCGCCCTTGTTGATTTCATGGAGGACTCAATTTTCGTCGTCCAATCCGCAGCAACATGTCGGCGTTCACGCGGGTTGTCGACTTGATTAAGTGTAGGACTGAAAAATATCCCTGGTGCATGTAGGAGTTTGCTAAATGGGAAAATCAACATTAATAGAATGACTAAACTTAGATGTACAATCAAAATAAGATCGTTAGGCATTGCTGACCAGCTAAATGTCATTAGCCCGATGAAAAATGATTTCAATGCAACGATGTCGGTATGCTTTACAAAGGTCATTAATGCGCCAGTGGCGCCAATAGCGATGAGCAATAGCAACATCAAATGATCTGAAGGTGCAGAGATGTAGCGCACACGATCAACCAATAGTCTTCTGCCCCACAAGCCGGCTAAGCCCGCTAGCAGCATAAAAGTAGCATATTTACCAAAGGGCTGAATAAAAACGACCCAAGCCCAAACTGGGTCGGTGAAATAACGCAGATGCCTTAGTAGCACTAACAACAGACCGAAATGAAACAGCCAGCCAAATAGCCATGTCCATTTGTTGGACTTGAACAAACTTTCAAATATCGTTAACTCCTTTAACATTCTAAATGCGACACCCCTGCGTGTGGTGGGAGCGGGTGTGATGGGTATCTTTAAAGGCGCGGGGGTTTTTGCGTAGATCCAAATCTTACGTGCAGTGAAGCCTACTAAGCAAGCAGTGGCTAGATAAAATAAAATGGCAAACGTTATGGTTAATGCTGACATTAATAATGGATCCTTGGAAGCTCATGTTTGTATGTAAAGCATGAATCAACAAGCTGAAACTGAGAGGTGTATCCACCTCTCAGTTTCAGCCGTATAAATACAACTAGCAGCTAGACGCAACCCGTTGGTTTTGGCAGGCCTGCATATTTACATGCTTGTTTCGCAGGGCCGTAAGGGAATAATTCGTATAAATACTTGCTGTTACCCTTGTCTTTACCTAATTTTTTGCCAATTGCTTTGGTAAGTACTCGCACTGCAGGTGCAATTTGATACTCTTCATAATACTCACGTAGAAAGTTAATAACTTCCCAATGAAACTCACCTAACTCGGCGCCATCTGCAGAGGCCATGGCTTCCGCTAATTCTGGTTTCCATTGGCTAAGCTCTGCTAAATAACCTTCTTCATCAGTCTCATAAGACTTACCACTTACTTCTAGGGACATGCGACTCTCCTGTTACCTTTTATTAATCAGAAATAATTAAAGCCAAGACTGAACGGCATTATGTTCGGCCGTTAAATCTACAAAATCGTTATAATCAACAACTTTTATGCCGTCGATTACCTTTTTTTCACTAAGACCCCGGGCTTTGATATCAGGACCTAAGACATAAAACGATAAATCACTCATTGCCTGAGAAACTTTTTCGCTAAATTTAGTGTTTTGCATTGCGCCAATAACCCCGTCTTCAAATAAAAGTACGGCGCTGCCTTTTTTGGCAAGACGCAGGCAAGATTCAAGCGTATTGCGCTCAAATGGTGATTTATTAACGGTGTGCAACATTGTCATATTTATTACCCTAGAAACTGAGTACTACATCTTGTTCGTCAATCAGTGCGGTCAATTCTTCTCGGCCGACGACGAATAGTGAGTTTTTTTCGGCCCAATCATCATCTTCGTCTTCGTAGGTTAAGGCTTGAAGATCATCGACAGATAAACCGCGTTCTTCTAAGGATTCTTTCTCGACATATATTTTATTAATATCGTAATCCCCAAGCGCACTATAGGTTTTGGAAAAATTTTTCATACCGATGCCATCAGTATCTTGATCTTTGGTGAGTTGATAAACTCCGTCATCTGCAAATACTAGGCTGATGTCTTGGTCAAATGCTGCAGCAATGAGGACCACTTCTAATGACTCTAGAGCATAAATTGTTCCGTAAGGGGCTTTTCGATTCATGTAGCAGAATTTTTTAACTACGCCTTCAGCTGTTTCCATGATCAATCTCCAAAAGTGACCAAGCGATCTGCCTGGATGCCGGCTTCAATTAATTGTCCTAAGCCGGAAATACGAAAGCCTTTGCTTAAATTGCTCGCGTTTTTGCCGTGTCGTTTCATCTCATCTGCATCCAGCATGCCGCGACGTTGTGCAGCGGCTATACATACCACTAAGTCTAGCCCGTGTTTTTCTGCAAGTTCCGACCATTCTTTTGCAAGATTGCGGTCATCTTGTGGGGGGACGCCTAAGTCTGTGCCATTGTTTACGCCGTCATGATAGAAAAATATACGAAAAATTTCGTGGCCTTTTCCTAAAGCTGCTTTGACAAATTGCAGTGCCGAATCAGAAGATTGATGCGTATACGGGCCTTCATTTATTACTATTCCAAATTTCACATTGATCCCTCACGTCTAAAATCGAATATGGGTCGAAGCATTTAAACTACGACGTGAACCACGCCAGTTATCAATGTGGAATTTAGTGAAAGGAAGCCCGGTTTTCTCAAAGAAACGCGGCCAGCCGATTCGCTCTACCCAATCATTAATACGCTCCCAGTCTTTTGCGTCATCACGATAGGTGCGCAAGATTTTTTTAACGATTGCAGTGGCTTCTGGCCAACGCGGCGGATTATTTGGAATGCCCGCAGCCACTAATTTTTGAAATGTAGGCTTGCCACGTGCATTACTATGATTGCCACCTACCCATATTGCGAGCTTAGTATGCTCGGCATCATTAATTTGCATAGGTGGACATGGTGGGTAACAGGCACCACAACAAATACATTTTTTCTCATCGACTTCTAAAGATGGTTTGCCATTTACTAGTGCAGGACGAATCGCTGCGACGGGGCAACGTGCAACTACAGAAGGTCGTTCACAAACATTAGAAACTAAATCGTGATTGATTTTCGGTGGTTTGGTGTATTGCACATTGATAGCAATATCACCTTGGCCGCCACAATTAATTTGGCAACAAGATGTTGTCATGTGTACACGGTTAGGCATGTTGTTTTCACGAAACTCATCGATGAGCTCATCCATCATGGCCTTTACAATACCAGAAGCATCGGTACCTGGAATATCGCAGTGTAACCAACCCTGTGTGTGTGAAATCATTGCGACAGAGTTTTTTGTTCCACCTACTACAAAACCTTCTGCTTCTAATTCATCAATAAGAGATTGTACTTTAGCCTCATCAGAAATCATGTATTCGATGTTACTGCGAATAGTAAATCGCACATAACCATCTGCAAATTTATCCCCAATGTCGCAAAGTTTGCGTAAGGTGAAAACATCTAAAATACGTTGAGTACCAGCACGCACTGTCCAAATTTTTTCGCCATTGTCGGCTACGTGTAGTAATACACCTGGACGGGGGTGCTCATGGTAATCCCAGGCACCATAATTTTTTCGCATTACAGGATGCATGTATTGGAAGCCATCTGGACATCCTGATTCTATCGGTGGGCGGTGTGTTTGCGCCATACTATTCTCCTAAACTTGTATCGCTAACTTATATGTGTAAATGAGTATTGGTGTTAAAGCGTAAGCATTTAGCCTGCTGCTTGTTTATGTTCAGCTTGCTTATGGAACCACTTTTCGGCTTCTTCGTCCCAGGTATCGCAGCGCAAATAATTGCTTTCACGTGGTTCGGTGACCATATTGGGATCTACATCTATACCAATGCCTTCTAGGAAGTTTACGAGCCCAATACGTTCGATCATTTCTCCACAACGCTCATGTTCTAGGCCATTCTCCGCCCAGAAATCGATGGTTTCTTCTGCAATCTCGACTAATTTTTCGTAGTCTTCATCCGTATCAAGTTTCATGAAAGGTATGATTACCGTACCCATTAGGCCGCCAATTTTAAGAGTACGTTTACCACCCATAAGAACGGATACACCTTTATCATCCCCAGGAGATAAAGCCTTTACCATGACGTTCAAGCAATGCATGCATCGCACGCAGTCTTTGTTATTCACATCTAAAGTGTCATCATCTTTAAGAGCAAGGGCTTGGGTGGGGCAGCGGGTGATTACATTGTCGATTACATATTGTCGACCTTTGCGGTTAACGAATTTCTTTACTTCGTCTTGGTCGACTTTCATATCATCACGCCAAGTGCCAATAACAGCAAAGTCCGAGCGTTCAATTGAATTCATGCAATCATTTGGACAACCTGATACCTTAAATTTAAATT